>DVLW01000106.1 GCA_018715285.1 Candidatus Faecivivens stercoripullorum
TGATTTTTTTGTATTTTTTATCTAGATATTTTTCACATTCAAAGTGATCTGGACTTTTTCGTACTGTGACCGAACACATTTCAGGATTTTATCACCCAAAACGGCGTACAAAATCTCTTTACGGAAAAGACATTTATGACCTGTTACGATTTTACAAAAACGTATTGACTTTATCTGGACAATCGCATAAAATAATATCGTACAATTTCGCTTGACAGGTCAAAAGCCCTCCGGCGGCTTCGCGTCTGCAGGCGGCAGGCCGAGAACTGGCCAAATGGGAAAGGAATGATGATCAAGATGATCGAATATTACCACGAACTGGAAGAACCCGAGCTGCTTACCCTGCAGGATGAGGAAGGCGTCGAAAGCGTCGTCGAGCTGCTGGCACAGATGGATGTGGACGGTAAGTCCTATGTCGCCGCTACTCCCCACCTGGATGATCCGACCCAGACGCTGGGTGAGGATGCCGAGCTGATTGTTCTGGTCAGCGAAGAGGAAGACGGCGAAGAATTCCTCGCATCGATTGATGACGATGATGAATATGAAAAAATCGGCAACCTGTTTTTGGAAAAGCTGATGGGATATTACGAAGACGAACCTGAGGAAGAAGAGTAATTTTTCCCGGCAGACGGCCTGAACAGAACCTTGTTTCTGACAGCTGTCTGCCGTTTTTTTGCGTTTGAAAAGTGGGACTGGGTATGAAACTGAATATCTTAAAAAAAAGGCTGAACCGTGATGATTTCAGCAGCCAGATTACGAAACTTGTCATCCCGATTGTACTGCAAAACCTGCTGAGTGCGTCGGTCAACTCAGCCGACGTTATCATGCTCAACTTTGTCGGACAGTCGTCCATTTCTGCGGTATCGCTGGCTGCACAGTATACCAGTATTCTGTTCATGGTCTTTTTTGGGCTGGGAACAGGCGCCAGTATACTTACAGCTCAGTACTTTGGCAAAAACGACTTTAAGGCAATTGCAGCCATCCAGGGAATTGCCTTGCGGTTTTCAATCAGTTTTTCAATACTGTTCGGTGTTGCCGCGCTGACGATACCCGAGCTGATGATGCTGCTGTTTACAAAAGATCCGGAACTGATTGAAATCGGCGCGAGCTATCTGCGAATATTGAGCATATCTTTCTTCTGCTGCGGCATTGTAGAAATTTATCTGTCGGTTCTGCGCAGTGTCAGCCGGGTAGTTGTCAGTACGGCACTGAATACTTTCGCCTTTACTTCAAATATTTTACTCAATGCGGTATTTATTTTCGGATTGTTTGGCGCACCAAAGCTCGGAGCAGTGGGTGTTGCAATTGCGACTTCCCTTTCACGTCTGATGGAACTGATTCTATGCTTTATTGTTTCAGCGGCAAGCCGGAATGTCAAACTGGATTTCAAGGCAATCTTTATTCGAAACAAATTGCTGTTTAAAGACTTTATCCGGTTATCTCTTCCTGCGTTGGGAAATGATATTGTATGGGGTGTCGGTTTCTCGATGTATTCAGTTATTATCGGGCATATGAGTTCTGATGCTGTTGCGGCAAATTCCTTTGTAGTCGTTGTCCGCAACTTCGGCACGATACTCTGTTTCGGATTCAGCAGTGCCGGCGGTATCCTGCTCGGACAGCTTATCGGAGAAAATAAGCTGGAACAGGCAGCGCTGTACGCCAAAAAACTGCTGAAACTGACGGTAATCACCGGAGCTGTCGGCGGTCTGATCGTACTGGGAGCGATTCCGGTTTTGATGAATTTTGCTTCGTTGAACGAAACTGGAATGCATTACCTGAAATATATGCTGCTGATAAATACATACTATGTGATGGGTGCAGCAGTCAATACCACCCTGATTGTTGGTGCTTTCCGGGCTGGCGGCGACAGCCGGTTCGGATTTATCTGTGATCTGATTGACATGTGGGTATACGCGGTTCCGCTCGGATTCTTTGCGGCGTTTGTCCTCAAACTCCCGGTTTTGTGGGTATATTTCCTGCTGTGCACCGACGAGTTTGTCAAGTGGCCGTGGGTCATCCGCCATTACCGCAGCGGCAAGTGGCTGAAAAATATCACCCGTGACAACCTGTTTGAAGAAACGCCGAATACAGATTCCGTTTCTGTTGGTTGATAAAGACAAAATCGCGGGACAGAATCAGGATTTTTATTTACAATTTGTTGTCTTTTGGCAAACTTTTCATAAAAGTAAATCTTTCCTCTTGATTTTGCCCGCAATTTTTGTTATACTGTTTTCACACGGATCAGTAGACATTCTGCCTTGTGCGAGTAAGTGTGGTGTTTTAAATCCGAACACATTTAAAACGGGAACCGGTCTCCGTATACAGGACTGCAGACCTCCCGGCTTTGCCGGAAGAAGGGAGCGAGAGCGTTGCGGGATGGTACCCACCTGCTGAGAAGCGGGTTTATATTCCATGCGACGGCAAGGCGGGTCACATTAAAAGCAAAAGGCTTCTGCGAAAGCGGAAGCCTTTTTCATATGTTAAAGGAATTACCGGTAAAGGAGATTTGCATATGTCAGAAAAATGGCAGGCGCGTCAGGCGCTGCTGCTGGGTGAGGAGAAGATGGAACTGCTGGCGGAGAAATGCGTCGCGGTCATTGGACTGGGCGGCGTCGGCGGTGCGTGTGCAGAAGGACTCTGCCGCGCCGGCATCGGCAAACTGATACTGATGGACCACGACGATGTGGACGAAACCAATATCAACCGCCAGATGATCGCCACCAGAGATACCATCGGTATGCCCAAAACAGACGCCTGTGCACAGCGGATGCTCTCAATCAACCCCCAAGTACAGATTATCCGACTGCGTGCGTTCTACGGCGCTGAGACGGCCTCAGAGCTGTTTGCGCACCATCCGGATTATATCGTCGACTGTATCGACACCGTGACCGCTAAGCTCGATCTGGCGGCACGCTGCCAGCAGATGGGCATTCCGCTGCTGATGAGCCTTGGCACCGGTAATCGTCTTGACCCGACCGCCTTTAAGATCGGTAAAATTGAGGAAACCGCAAGCTGCGGCGCAGGTGACGGACTGGCAAGGGTCATGCGGCGGGAAACCCGCAAACGTGGGCTGACAGCATTCGATGTGCTTTATTCCACCGAACCGCCGGCAAAAGCTGTCGTAGCCGGTGACGGACGGTATGCACCCGGTTCCATTGCCTTTTGTCCGCCGGTTGCAGGATTGATTGAAGCCGGTTTTGTCATCCGGAAGCTGGCCGGTCTGGACGGAAAAAGAAAGGGGTAAAAAGATGCAGCGCAAAACCGCAAAAAAGCGTAAATTTCCACTGGGCAAGCTGGCAGCCTGCCTGTTTACATGTATTCTGATTGCAATTTATCTTCCCCTTTACAACCAACTGGGCGTCCACTCGCTGAATATGGGTTTTCTTTCGCTGACAGAAGATGGTGTATATGAAAATGCTGCCGGGAAAATTACTGTTCAAGACGGTACCCTGACATTTGATAACGGGCTTTCTCCGCTGACGGTTACCGAAGAAGACGGATTTTATACCGTTACACAGCAGGACGAAATTCTCTATTCCGGACGGATGCCGGCAGAAAATGACGACCGCAGAATCCTGGAAGATGGCACTATCGTTACTCCTTCCGAAAGTGAAAGCGGCTATCCGCTGCTGCTCTCCAGGATTATTGCCCTGTCACAGGGACAGAGCGAGACACGCGGCAACCAGCAGCAGATGACCATCGGCATGGCAGCGCTGATTATCTGGATTGTGGACGTTCTCTTCCCCAACTTCTTTTATCGTGTGGATTTTCGGAGCATCGGCGGCAGAGGCGCACCATCAGCCACCTACCGCAAAATCCAGAAGGTACTGCGTATCATCCTGCCGCTCTGGGCACTGGCATTTCTGGCAATGTCGCTTCTGTAAATGCCGTTTACATCTGTACAGCAAAATGCCTGTCGTCTGCATTCAGGACGGCAGGCATTTTTGTACTGTCCAGACACTGCAAAATGCCAAAACAGCAGGGATGGAAAGTCCGGTTGCGCGGATGTAATGCCGAGTTGATAGACCTTTCGCGCTGAAAATGGTATAATAATGCCAGCAAGACAAAGGAGGTCATCTTATGACGTTTGGAGAAAAACTCCAGCTTCTCAGAAAATCCAGGGGCTGGACACAGGAACAGCTCTCCGCTCAGATCAATATCTCCCGTCAGGCGCTCTCCAAATGGGAGTCAGGCGCCGCTATCCCTGATACAGAAAACGTTATCCGGCTGAGCAGGTTGTTTGCCGTTTCAACCGACTATCTGCTGCTGGATGAATATGATGAGCCGATGCAATCCTCTCCTGAAAAGGACTGTGCGACGGCATCTAAAAAGAACACTGCCCGTTTTTGGCGTATTATTGCCGGCAGTGCCGCAACCGGACTTTCGGTCATCATTCTGCTGGTGCTTGGGGTACTCAGTTCGGTATATCCTGCGGTTTATACCGTTTCACCCGCAGGTGTGGAATGGACAAGGGTTTATACCGGTCTGTCCGGATTTTTGAAGGTACATCATCTGGAATGGTTCTGGTGGTTATGGGTCCTAGTCCTGATCGGCGGCGTTATTGCCCTGCTGTACGACCGGATGCGTCCGGTATTGCAGCGGTTTATCGAACTGCTCCACAACCAGTCAGAGCATCTTTAAATATCTGTCCGTCTCACATAAAAAGCCCACCGTTTTAAAAACGGTAGGCTTTTTTACTTATCTCTTTTACTCAACCGGATAGCAAGCCGAAGCGCCGCCATGTACCGCACGTTCCGCCTTTCTGCCAAACATCTCGGTCACCGGTGCAAAACCATAACCTGCAAGGTTCTCCATCTTCTTCTGGGTTCCTGCGAGAATTTCGCCGTCCAGTGCGATAAAATCACGGATGTACTGCTTGCTGATCGGGCTGCCGTTATGAGCCGGGCAGACAAAATCATATTCACTTTCCCTTGCCAGCAGCTTTTCCATATTCTGTTTATGCAGCGCAGCCTGTTCCTTGCCCGTCAGGTCGGGACGCAAGAACAGTACCTGTCCCGATTCCAGCTCGTCGCCAGAATAAACACAGCGGCTGACATCGTCAATATAAGCAAGGCTTCCCGGATGATGGCAGCCAATTGCAACGACACTGACCTTGCGTCCGCCCAGATCGATTACATCGCCGTCATGCAGGATATTGATCTTGTAGTCGGGATGAGGCATCGATTCAAAGCGCCGCTGCATCTCCTCACCAAAAGCCTGCTTGGCGTCTTTGGAAGCCGCTTCGCTCATCCAGGCTTCTTCCCAGAGCGCATTGCCGCCGGTATGGTCAAAGTGGCCGTGGGTATTGCAGACCATGACGGGTTTATCGGTAATCGTCTCAACGAATGCCCGCAGATCACCGTCACCATAAGCGGTATCGATCAGCATTGCCTTTTCGCTGCCGATCAGCAGGTAACAGTAAAGTGTCCCATGGTAGCAGATGACCCAGGTATCCGGGAAGTTCTGCCATTTTCCATAGATGTAGCCATGTTCATTGACGTTAGGGTTTGCCATATTGACCATCCTTTCGCACACAGGTGCATAAGTTTTATCAGATAGTTCTATAATAGCATATTCCATCCCATCCATCAAGCAGACAATCTATCCTGAAACAGCAGAAAATTATCTTCTGTACGCAAAAAAGGGACGGAAAATCCGTCCCTTTTATTATTCATGCTCTGACAATCAAGCGTTGTCTTCGATATATTTGACGATATCGCCGACAGTTTTGATGTTCTCAACCTGCTCGTCGGGAATCTCAACGTCGAATTCCTCTTCGAGAGACATAACCAGGTCAACCAGGTCCAGAGAATCAGCGCCGAGATCGTCGACGATGCTTGCTTCCATCGTAACCTTTTCTTCCTCAACGTCCAGCTGATCAACCAGAATGTCTTTTACCTTGTCAAAAATCATGGGTATTTCCTCCTTGATATTCACATCTATCATAATCCACCGGTATATCGATTTCTTATACCACAGCGGAATTACAATACATTATCTTTCAGGCCGGTTTCCTCGGTGCTGACAACCACGTCACTGACAGGTACCTCACCAATCGCCGGCAGCGTATCTTCAAGCCCAGGGGCGCAGGAATTTTCCTCAGGGGCAGACTCACCCGAAAGGACTTCCTCCTCAAATACGCCGATTTTTCTGAATTTATTATAACGTGCTTCTAATAAATTTGCAACACTTTTTTTGGATAATTTTTTCAGCGAATCCAAAATAAAGTCCGCAATATTCCCGGCCGTCACTTCAGGGCTCATATGTGCCCCACCGGCAGCCTCCGGAATAATCGCATCACAGACGCCATATTCCAGCAGATCTTCCGCTTTCATATGCATCTGTTCAGCCGCCTCTTTTTCGCGGGAAGCGTCCTTCCAGAGCAGCGACGCAAATCCACGCGGCGAGATAACGCTGTACACCGCATTTTCCAGCATTCCCAGCGTATCACATACTCCAAGAGCCAGCGCACCGCCAGAGCCGCCTTCACCCAGTACAATCGAAATCACCGGCGTTTTCAGCCGCGAAAACTCAAACAGATTGCGGGCAATTGCTTCGCCCTGGCCTCTCTCCTCGGCTGCAACGCCGCAGAAAGCACCGGGCGTATCAATAAAGCAGATAATCGGCCGGTGGAACTTCTCAGCCTGTCTGGCAAGCCTGAGCGCCTTACGGTAGCCTTCCGGATGCGGGCAGGAGAAGTTGGTCTTCTTGTTTTCCTCCAGGTCATGTCCCTTGACCTGACCCAGTACTGTCACCGAAATGCCATGTACCCGTGCGATACCGCCGACAATTGCCGCATCGTCACCGAAAAGCCGGTCACCATGCAGCTCATAAAACTCGTCAAAGATCATCGGAATATAATCCCGCACCGTCGGACGTCCCTTATGACGAATCAGTTCCATCCGTTCCCAGGCGGTCAGCTTGTTTTCTTCCATCGTCAATTCCTCCTGTCCGTTTGGTTATACATCCAGCTTCTGGTCAGGAAGATGGGCTTTGAGCAGCTTGGAAACGGTACGGCGCATATTGACTCTGCTGACGATCATGTCCACAAAGCCATGTTCCAGCAAAAACTCAGCCGACTGGAAGTCATCCGGCAGCCGCTGGCGGATAGTTCCTTCAATAACCCGCCGTCCGGCAAAACCAATCAGCACCTTCGGCTCAGCGATGATAATATCTCCCAGTGAAGCAAACGACGCAGTAACACCGCCGGTTGTCGGGTCGGTCAGGACGGTGATGTACAAAAGTCCCGCATCCGAATGACGCGCCACTGCCGCAGAAGTTTTCGCCATCTGCATCAGCGAGATGATACCCTCCTGCATCCGTGCGCCGCCCGATGCCGTAAATGCCACGACCGGCAGTCCCTTTTCGGTTGCCCGTTCAAAAGCACGGGTAATCTTTTCACCGACAACTGAACCCATCGACGCCATCATGAACCGGGAATCCATGATGATAATCACGCACTTTCTCGTGCGGATGGTGCACTCACCGGTGATGACCGCTTCCCGAAGGCCGGTCTTGGCCTGAGCGGAAGCGACCTTCTCCTCATATCCGGGAAAATCCAGCGGATTAAGGGTCGAAAGCCCGGCATCATATTCCACAAAACTGCCGCGGTCAACCGTCAGTTCCAGACGTTCCTGGCAGGAGATACGGGCATGGTAGGAGCAGTTCGGGCAGACTTTCAGTCCGGCGTTAAACTCCTCCATAAAAATGACATTGCCGCATCTGGGGCACTTAAACAAAAGATTTTGAGGGATTTTGGAGCGATGGGAGGCCTTAGCCTTATTATCTGCTTCATTCCCCTTTCCGTCCCCGTCAAAATCCATCCGGGAGCGGACCACTTTCCAGATATCTTCAAGCATACTCTCACCCGTGCCGGTTTCCCGGGCACATTTCCTTTCCGTGACGTTTCAAAAGGCGCGGACGGATGGGTTTATCTGGTCAGCCGTCCGATATTCCGTCCGAGGAAGCCGATATCATAATCTGCCGTCTCGACGTCAGGGTCACGAAGTAATTTTAACTGAAAATCGATGTTGGTGTCAACCCCTTCGACAAGAAATTCCGCCAAAGCCCATTTCATCTTCATCAGCGCTTCCTCTCTGGTCGGCGCATAAGCGATGAGCTTTGCAATCATCGAGTCGTAATATGGGGTAATCTCATACCCGGAATAAACCGCAGTATCAATCCGGATACCCGGTCCGCCCGGCATGTACAGGCTGGTGATCTTTCCGGGAGAAGGCCGGAAACCCTGTGCCGGGTTTTCAGCGTTAATACGGCATTCGATCGCGTGTCCCTGCATATGGATATCTTCCTGCGAGAAGGGCAGCAGTTCGCCTGCCGCAATCCGCAGCTGCATCTTCACGATATCGATACCGGTTACAAATTCGGTAACCGGGTGTTCAACCTGGATACGGGTATTCATCTCCATGAAATAGAAATCATTTCCCGACAGCAGGAATTCTACCGTACCCGCGTTTTCATATCCGCAGGCAATTGCCGCCCGGACTGCCGCATCGCCCATCTTTTTGCGCATCTCAGGGCTGAGTACCGGACAGGGGCATTCCTCTACCATCTTCTGGTTGCGGCGCTGCAATGAGCAGTCACGCTCTCCCAGATGAACGACATTGCCATAATGGTCAGCCAGCAGCTGAACCTCGACATGCCGCGGATCGACGATGAATTTTTCCAGATAGACACCGTCATCTCCAAAGAAAGACTGTGCTTCCCGTTTTGCGGTGGTGATTGCATCTTCAAGTTCTTCCGGACGGTCAACCCGTCTGATACCGCGTCCGCCGCCTCCGGCAGAAGCCTTAATCATAACCGGATAGCCAACTCTTGCCGCAATCTCTGCCGCTTCTTCAACTGACCCGATCAGCCCGTCCGAACCAGGAACAACCGGAACATCTGCGTCCCGCATCGTCTGTTTGGCAGTGGCCTTATCGCCCATCAGCAGCATTGCTTCTGGGCTGGGACCGATAAAGGTGACGCCGCAGCGTGCGCACATCCGGGCAAAGTTCGCGTTTTCCGACAGAAAACCAAAACCGGGATGCAGTGCATCGGCACCGGTCAGCTCACAGGCTGCGAGGATGGCCTTGATATTGAGGTAACTTTCAGCGGTCGACGCCGGCCCGATACAGATTGCCTCATCCGCAATCTTTGCGTGAAGGGCATCCCGGTCGGCCTCCGAAAAAACCGCAACCGTCCGCACACCCAGCTCACGGCAGGCACGGATAATCCGAACCGCAATCTCGCCGCGGTTTGCAATCAGGACTTTTTTAAACATATCCTCGTTCCTTTACGTCTTATTCTTTTTCAGCCTGAGCAGCCGGAGCGTCTCCCAGCATCGAAGTCAGCTCTGCGGTGACGATCTTGCGGCCGTCAACTGTCGCAACTGCCTTGCATACCGCAACCGGACCACGTGCCTTGATAACCTCGACTTCCAGTGTCAGGGTATCGCCGGGAACCGCTTTACCGCGGAATTTAGCCTTGTCGATACCGCCAAAGTAAGCAATACGTCCCTTGTTTTCCGGCAGCGACAGCGAGCAGACAGCGCCAGTCTGTGCCAGCATTTCAATCGTCAGCACACCCGGCTGAACCGGTTCCTGCGGGAAATGACCGGCAAACCAGAATTCATCCGGACGCAGGTATTTTTTGCCGACAGCGCGTACACCCGGTTCCAGCTCGACGATCTCATCGATCAGCAGGAAGGGGTCGCGGTGCGGGATGATCTCCATGATCTGTTCTTTATTGAGAAGAGCCATGATAAAAGCCCCACCTTTCTGTTAAAATAGGTTCAGCGGATAACCATAATCGGCTGGCCGTACTCGACAGCCTGACCATTCTGAACCAGAATCTTTTCGACAGTGCCATTAAATTCGCTGGTGACCTCATTCATCAGCTTCATCGACTCGATGATGAACAGCACATCACCCTCCTGAACAGTCTTGCCGACCGTTACATACGGAGGTTTATCCGGTGCAGCAGAAGCATAGAAGGTGCCGACAATCGGAGATTTCACGACATTGCCGGAGATTTCCTCTTCCTTTGCAGCAGGTGCAGAAGGCTGTGCAGCGGGAGCAGCTGCGGGAGCCGGTACACCAGCCGGAGCTGCAGGCGGGCAGACATAGACCTGTTCCGGTTTTTCGCTGGACAGGCTCAGCTCGAAATCTCCATCCTTGAGGGAAAAACTGGTAAGTCCGGAAGAGGAGAACGCCTCCATCAGGCCGCGCACCTCATCCAGAGAAAGCTTCATATCAGACATATAATAACTCCTAACCGTTTTTTCGTAGACTTAGCTTATCAGTCCTCGTACTTTTTCAGGCAGAGGGTTGCATTGTGTCCGCCAAAACCGAGCGAGTTGCTCAGTGCGACACGGATATCACTCTTGCGTGCTTCATTGGGAACGCAGTCGAGGTCACATTCAGGGTCAGCGACCTTATATCCGGCAGTCGGCGGGATGATGCCATTTTCCAGAGCCAGAGCGCAGACCAAAGCCTCGGTTGCACCAGCAGCACCCAGCAGATGGCCGGTGACCGATTTGGTGGAAGAAACAGGAGTTCTTGCAGCCTTGTCCTCCCCCAAAGCCTTCTTGATGGCGATTGTCTCATACCGTTCATTCAGAGGAGTGGAAGTACCATGCGCGTTGATATAATCAACGTCTTCTGCCGTCAGGCCAGCTTCCTCAAACGACAGCTGCATACCTCTTGCAGCAGCTTCTCCGGTAGGAGACGGGCTGGTGATATGGTAAGCGTCGCCGGTTGCACCATAGCCGACAATCTCAGCATAGATATGTGCACCACGAGCCTTTGCGTGCTCCAATTCTTCCAGTACCAGAATGGTACTGCCCTCAGCCATGACAAAGCCGCTTCTCTCAGCGTCAAACGGGATGGAAGCGCGGTCAGGGTCTTCCGACTCGGTCAGAGCGCCCATATTTGCAAATCCAGCCAAAGCCAGAGGGGTGATTGCAGCTTCTGCGCCGCCGGTGATGCAGGCATCCAGATAGCCGTGTTTGATATTGCGGAATGCTTCGCCGACCGCGTGGGAAGAAGTCGCACAGGCGGTTACCGGCGCGAAGTTGATTCCTTTAAAACCGGTCTTAATCGAGATATTGCCGGCTGCCATATTAGAGATCATCATCGGGATGAAGAAAACAGAAACACGCTTGGGGCCTTTCTGGAGATAGTTGGCATAAGATGCCTCGAAAGTCTCCATACCACCGATGCCGCTGCCGACGATAACACCGACACGGTAAGGATCAAGGTCTTTTAGGTCACTGCCGCAGTCCTTGAGTGCATCCATTGCGGCTGCAAGTGCGAACTGGCAGTAACGGTCCATCCGTTTTGCTTCTTTTTTGTCAATCCACTGTACAGGATCAAAATCGCGAACCTGTGCAGCAACCTTGACAGCAGTCTGATTATCGATACCGGTAATCGGCGCGATACCATGTTTACCCGAGACAATCCGTTCCCAGAAGCTCTCAACAGTGTTGCCGACCGGGCTGATAACGCCCGCTCCGGTAATTACCACTCTTCTCATACTCTTACAGTCCCTTTCCATTTACATGACCATGCCGCCGGAAACGACAAGCACCTGACCGGTGATATACGAAGCCTTATCCGAAACCAGGAAGGCAACCGCATTTGCGATATCTTCCGGTTCACCCAGACGGCCGAGCGAAATCTGTTTGAGGATTTCTGCCTTGTAATCATCTTCCAGAACGTCGGTCATCGGAGTGCGGACAAAACCGGGTGCAACCGCGTTGCAGGTAACGCCGCGGGAACCGAGTTCCTTTGCAACTGTCTTGGTCATGCCGATAACGCCTGCTTTGGAAGCAGAGTAGTTGATCTGGCCGGCGTTGCCGTAAACGCCTGCAACAGAAGAAATATTGACGATACGTCCGCTGCGCTGACGCATCATGACAGCACCTACATGGCGCAGCATATTAAAGCTGCCCTTGAGGTTAACATTGATGACCGCGTCAAACTGAGCCTCGGTCATTCTGACCATCAGGCCGTCTTTGGTGATACCGGCATTGTTGACCAGTGCGTCAATGGTGCCAAAGCGTGCCTTGACTGCCTTGACCAGCTCACCGCAGGCCTCAAAGTTGGAAACGTCAGCGACAAAGCATTCTGCTTCAACGCCCAGTTCCCGGCAGGCAGCAGCGACAGCCTCGCCGCCGTTTTCCACTTCCCGCTCAGAGTAGCAGTCGATTGCGATGTTAAAGCCTTCTGCGGCCAGAGTTTTTGCGATGCAGGCGCCAATCCCCTGGGATGCGCCGGTAATCAGTGCTGTTTTCGCCATGATCTTAATTTCCTTTCAGTATATATCAATAAAGTTCGGTATAACGGGTTTTCAGCAGTTTTTCTGCTCCATCAAACATGGATTTGATAATCTCAGCACAGGGACGGATTTCGTTAACCATACCGCCGATCTGGCCGCACATGAACGAACCGTTCTCCTTATCGCCTTCCTGAACCGCACGGCGCAGAGAACCGATGGTCAGTTCCTCAATCTCAGCAAACGGCTTGCCTGCACGTTCTGCCTCGACAACCTTACGGGTATAGCGGTTTTTGACCTGACGGCAGGGTGCACCGCCGACACAGATACCACCGGTGATGGCAGAATCGGTATCCTTTGCACCCAGAACCATTTCCTTATAGTTCGGATGAATCTGGCATTCGGGAGAAGCCAGGAAGACAGTTCCGCACTGAACGCCTTCAGCGCCCATCATCATCGCAGCGGCCAGACCTCTGCCGTCAGCGATACCACCGGCAGCAATAACCGGAATCTTGACTGCGTCGACAACCTGAGGAACCAGGCACATGGTCGTGATCTGACCGATATGTCCGCCAGACTCCATACCTTCTGCAATAACCGCGTCAGCACCGGCGCGTTCCATTCTCTTTGCCAGTGCAACCGAAGGAATAACCGGAACAACAACAATTCCGGCAGCCTTCCACTGTTCCATATATTTACCGGGGTTACCAGCGCCGGTCGTGACAACCTTGACGCCTTCTTCGACAACGATGCGGGCGAGGTCATCTGCATTGGGGCTCATCAGCATGATGTTGACGCCAAAGGGCTTATCGGTCATTTCACGGCATTTTCTGATTTCACCGCGGATAACCTCACCGGGTGCACTGCCGCCTGCGATAATACCCAGACCGCCGGCATTGGAGACAGCAGCAGCAAGGTTTGCCTCTGCAACCCAGGCCATACCGCCCTGGAAAATGGGATACTGGATTCCCAAAAGTTCAGTAATTCTCGTTTTCATATTGATACCTTCCTTTTCAGTGCCCGTCACTCGGGGCAGGAATTGTTTCCATCCGTCTCTCAGGCAGAAAAGCGATTCTGCCATTCAACCTTTTTACAGCTCAAAGACACAGCCGCCGTAAACAAGTCCGGCGCCGAATCCAACCAGGCCCACCTTACGTCCCGGTTTCAGCTCACCAGCTGCGCCCAATTCCGACAAACCAACCGGAATACAAGCCGAAGAGGTATTGCCATACCGGTCGATATTGACATAAAACCGTTCAAGCGGCAGTCCCAGTTCCTTTGCAGCCGACTGAATAATCCGCAGATTTGCCTGATGCGGAACAATCAGGTCCAATTCTTCAGGCGTTGTCCCGAATTTCTCGCAGGCTTCCTTCAAAGCACGGCTCATTGCCGAAACTGCAAACTTGTACACTTCCCGACCGTTCATATACAGCACACCTGCACGGCTGACGTCCGGGAATCCGTCGACAGACTGCGGGTCAACCTGCTGAACAAACGGCACGTTATTCAGCGGACGGCGTGCAAACAGTGTATTGGCACCCGTTCCGTCAGACCCAAGCGAAGCAGCAAATCCTTTATCGCTCCATCCGACCACACATGCACCCGCAGCGTCTCCAAAGAGTACGCAGGTGGAACGGTCGGTATAGTCGGTAATTTTGGAAAGGCCCTCAGCCGAAACAATCAGCACATGATGATAACCGTGCTGTAAGTACATATGTGCCATATCCAGCGCATAGACAAATGCGGCACAGGCAGCATTGATATCCAGTGCAACGGCATTGACCGCACCGATAGCGCCCTGTACAACGCAGGCCATCGAAGGGGTGATGTAATCGCTGGTTACAGTCGTGCAGAGAATCAGGTCAATTTCTTCCGGTGAGATTCCTGCATCCGCAATTGCCGCTTCAGCTGCCCGTTTTGCCATAATCCAGGTCGGCTGCTCGGTGATCCGGCGCTCTTTCATGCCGGTACGCTTGACAATCCACTCATCCGAAGTCTCAACAATCTTTGCAAAGTCGTCGTTTGTTACGACGGTCTCGGGCAGATAACTGCCGGTTCCCAATATTTTCAATCCCATATTCAGTTCAACCCGCGCACATGGCGCTTCCTTTCTGTGGTATCAAAATCCGGAAAGAAAAAGATGCGAAAGTTACGAATTAAAACTTGAAAAATTTCCGGAATTTTGGTATAGTGAAACTGTACTTCATTATTGTATATTTTTACGCCCGGATTGTCAACCGAAATCCGTCCGCAGGACTTCCATTTTGCCACATTTTTGGCAATAAAAAAAGTACCGCGGCAAATATTTTACATTTCCTTCACAGGATGGATTCAGTTGACCGCGGGTCATTTTTTTACCCTGCATTTTTAACTGTCAGGGTATTTTAAGAAAGGAACTATAAAAGATGAAAACTGTTTTCCTGTTTGCCGGACAGGGCAGCCAGACCCCTGGAATGGCTGTCGAACTGGTCCGTGAATCGGCTGATGCCGCGAAAGTATTTGACTGTGCATCCGAAATGCTGCATTTTGACCTTTTGGACATCTGTGCAAACGGTACCGCTGAACAGCTGGCGGCAACCACTGTCGCTCAGCCTGCTATTATGGCAACCTCGCTGGCGGCACTTGCCTGTGTGAAAGAACGCGGTATCGAGGCCGGAGCTGTTGCGGGTCATTCGCTCGGTGAATACGCGGCGATGGTCGCTTCCGGAATGCTGTCGATGGAAGACGGATTCAAGCTGATCGCCCATCGTGCGGCTGCTATGGGAAAATGCGCTGAAAACGGCGGCGGCTCGATGGCAGCGATTATGGGACTGCCGGCAGATGAAATCGCGGCAATCTGTGAAGAAATTCCCGGTTATGTACTGCCGGTCAACTACAACTCGACCGCACAGACGGTTATCGCGGGTGAAGCTGATGCGGTTGCAGCTGCGTGTGAAAAATTCGTATCGATGGGTAAAAAAGCCGTTCCGCTCAAGGTCGCGGCTGCTTTCCATTCCAAACTGATGCAGCCGGCAGCAGATGAATTTTATGAAGCTGCAAAGCAGTTCACTTTCAACAAACCCCAGCTGGAATTCTACTCCAATCTGACCGGCGGTCTGCTGGAAGATTTCTCGGATATGCCGGGTTACCTTGCACGCCATATCGTCTCGCCTGTCCGCTTTACCAATGAACTCGCAGCACTTCAGGCTGCTGGATATACCCGTTATCTGGAACTGGGTCCCGGAAAGACGCTGACCGGGCTGGTCAAACGTACCCTTTCGGATGTAACTGCTCAGAATGTCGAAAACGCAAAAACTCTTGCCAAAGCGTGTGAATGACGCAGAAAGGAGTAGCATAATATCATGATCTACTCACTCTATCCGGTATTTAAAGATTATCTGTGGGGCGGTACCCGCCTGCGGGATGAATATGGCAAAAAATCTGACCTTGAAAAGGTTGCGGAAAGCTGGGAGCTGTCCTGTCATAAAGATGGGGTATGCTCGATTGGCCTTGCCGGAATGGATGCTTCCAAGCCGGTTCCGCTGACCGAATTTATCCGTATCCGCGGAAAAGCAGAAGTACTGGGAACCCATCCGGCCGCTTTCCCGTCCTTCCCTGTCATGATTAAACTGATCGATGCACGCGACAACCTCTCGGTACAGGTTCATCCGGACGACCGGTATGCTATGCGGGTAGAAGGCTCGGTCGGTAAGACGGAGATGTGGTACATCGTTGACTGTGAGGAAGGAGCGGAGCTTCTGTATGGCTTTAACCGCGCAGTCACAGCTGACGAGGTCCGTCAGGCGGCTATTGACAACACCCTGCCTGATCTTTGCAACCATGTTCCTGTCCATAAAGGCGATGTTTTCTGGATTAACGCCGGTACGCTGCACGCCATCGGAAAAGGAATTGTTATTGCTGAAATTCAGCAGAATTCTAACCTGACCTATCGGCTGTACGACTATGGCCGTACCGATAAAAACGGTAATCCCCGTGAGCTGCATCTGGACAAGGCACTGGATGTTCTTCGGTTTGAGCGCCCGGCTCGGATGGGTCCGATCGGTCATCCCGAACCTCATAACGGATATACCCGCACACTGTTGGGAAGCTGCCATTATTTTACGGTATTTGCAATTGACCTGCACAGCGAGTATACTGCAAACGCTTCTCCCCTTTCTTTCCACTGCCTGACGGTGACCGAAGGCTGCATGACCATCGAAAATGAAGGCCAGTTGGTAGAAGCGAAAAAGGGTGAAAGCTATTTTATCCCTGCTGGATCCGGTGTGTATACCGTCAAAGGCAAAGGTAAACTGCTGATTACTACCGTATAAGCATGGTAGACAGAGTAAAAAAGGAGTGAACCAGAATGGCTTCGTCTGCACCTGAACAAATCGCGGGAGAAAAACCACGCGATATTAAAATAAATAACCGGCGTATTGTTCTGGAACTGCTGCGGCGGGGCGACAGGGTTTCGCTGGGGCAGCTGGCTGAAAGCTGCAATCTTTCCCGTAATACCATCAAAAAATGCATGGACTTTTTCCTTCAGAAAGGAATCGCTGCCGACGCCGGAAAAGGCAGTTCGACCAGTGAAGGCGGTAAAAAACCGGATATGTTCATGCTGGATGAAAACTGGGGAATTATCGGAAGTATCTATTGCTTTAAAAATCATCTGTGTGGTGCACTGTACACGATTGGTCTGTCGCTGCTGTGCCGTGATGAAGAACAGCTGACGATCTATACGCCGGATGAAGTGAAGGCAGGCAGTGTACGGCTGATGCACCGGATGCTTCAAAACTGCGGAAAAGAGCTGTCACTGCTTAAAAGTGTCACCTGCTCCATTCATGGAGTTGTGGATATCCATACCGGAACTGTTTTTTCCAGCGGGCATAATGGCTGGAATGGACAGGTTTCGTTGGGCGGCATGATTTCGGAAGCATTGGGCGGTATTCCGGTCTACTGCTGCAACCCGGTCAGATCAATGCTGCTGTGTGAAGCGGAACAGGACCCGGCTGTCACAGATAATTCCGCAATCCTCTACACCAACGGACGCGGCGCTATGGCGGCTGTCATCCGCAATGGAGTTGTCGTCCAGGGCAAGCGGTGCGTGTTGGGCGAAATCAGCGGTATCCCGCTCAATTTCACCTCACATCCCGATTCCGATACTTCGCTGGGAGGAGACAGTCTGGGAGCACTGGTCTGCCGCGACCGGCTGATGACCGAAATCGGCAGCAATCCGGCACTTTATTTGTCGTCTACCCTGTCGAGTCTGGGCCGGGAACCGGAACTGGAGGATATTTTTGAAGCAGCACAGGCTGGCGATGAACTTGCACAGGCTGTCATGCGCTATTCCGCAAGATGGTTTGCGGTATCATTGCGGCAGCTGCTGTTTCTGGCTGACCCAGATATTATCATTATTCAGGGCGATTATGCCGGTGCAGGAGATTATTTCCTGCAAACGCTGAAAAGGTATGTACAGTCGTATGTGGCACCGTCGGTCAGTGTTATACCGGATATCCGGCTGTCCAAACAGGAAGAAATCACCTCGTGTATGCGCGGCGGAGCGATTGTATCCCGCAACCGCGTATTTGATTCTGATACCATGTACGAATAAACCTGCAACAAAAAACCGTACCGTTCGGATTCTTCCGAATGGTACGGTTTTTTTATGATCTTCAAATTTTCCAAGTAGCTTTATTCAGCGTCCTTATCATATACCGAACGCAGCTTCCACAGGGTTCCATCCGCTTTGCAGCCTTCCAGACAGAGCATTTCCAGCCCCATTTTTCCGGGATCGAGCGGACTGTTGAGACCGCAATGGAAAATACCGCAGAACAGTTCGACGCTGCCCTGATCGGCCAGAATCCGCATCGAGACTTCACCGTTCATCGGCTCAGGCAGATGGTAAATTCCGGTTGGGAAGACCAGTTCCCTGCCGCCGTTTTGTACCAGCACCGGTACTCCGCGGAGAGAAAACATTGCCCGGCCATTCGGATGATCGAAATGCAGGGTAATTTCCAGATCGAGTGCTTTTCCGCCAAACCGCGCCAGTTTTTTCTCTGTGAGACCGACCGATTCAGTACGCAGAGATTTGACTGCGTCAATCGGATCAGCTTTCAGACGGATTCCGTCCGGCGTAGTGACCAGTGAAAGTTTCCACGGAAAACTCATGCAGCTGGCAAAAGGTGCACCCGGGAAAACGGTCGGAATCCAGGAAATCTGAATTTCTTCTCCGCGCGGCAGTCCAAAAAATGTCTGCGGCGCATAGGTTGCAGCGTTGGTAAAGATTTTGACGGTATCCCCTACCTGAGAAGCACCCTTAATCAGAGAGGTTTCGGCTACAAACCTGCGGCCTTCAAAATGTCCCAGCAGGTAATTTTCCGGAGAGCCGAACAATACCCATTTCGCCTTGTCCGGATCACCGTCGACAAACAGTTCAAACAGATCGGGACATTCTGCCGTATCCGGCATGGTTATCCGTTCGCCTTTCTCCCAGTGGAGCAGATCGTCCGAATACAGCAGCATATAATCGTTTTCTTCCAGATACAGCGCCATAACCCAACATCCGGCATCTTCGACCCAGCGAACCTTCGGATCACGGCTAAGTCCGACAATACTGTCTACAATTCGTCCCCATTTCTGGAAGCTGTTACCGCCATCCAGACTGACAGCAGCGCACTGTACCGCTTCCGGACGTTTCCATCCTTCTGGGAAAATAGGCTTGCCATCTTCATCAAAGCCGATACGGGGCAGGAAACGTACCCGTGTTGCGGTATAAAACAGGAAAATCGGCGGATGCTCTCCTGTCTGGAGACCGGATGTATTGTTCCAGTCAACAACACCGCTGCCAGAAAAGATATTGCCATCCTCATCACTGGGGCACAGCGGCGGCTGACGTTCGGTCCAATGCAGCAGATCAGGGCTAACAGCCCATCCCCAATGGGTATTTGCATGGTTCAAACCATAGGGGTTGAGCTGATAGAACATATGGTACAGGCCGTTATAATACAGCAGGCCATTCGGGTCATTATGAAAACCGCGCCGCGGAGCAAAATGCGCGAGCGGACGGATGGATTCTGTATAGGCTGTCTGCTCATCGGCAGGGGTATCTGAAAACTGCACCATTGCCGTCAGTTTCGGCAGCAGCTCCGGCTCACATTCGGTAAAGCCAATCGAAAAATCCTCCGGGTTCCCTTCCGGAAGTGAAAAGACCGCCCACATATCCGGATGATCGGTAAGAACCAGACGCTGTTCATCCAGCAGCTGTCCCCGATAAAACAACTGAATCCGCGCGGAAATTCCTTCCCGTCCGACCGGCACATTACAATATCCTGCCATAACTTCTCATTCTCCTTTTCGACTGAATATCGCGTAACAGGAACAGTATAGCATGGAAAAAAACGGAATGTCAATCAATCGGAATATTTACCGGATACGGGAATCACTGTAAACAACCATCGCACGGCCGGTGCACATAATCTGTCTCTGGCCGGGATCATCGACATAATCATAGGTTTCATGCTGCTCCGGATGCTGGATAATACAGCCAAGGCAGTCGATCATCTCGGTGAGGTATCCCTTATCAATTCCCTGTTTGCCGTGTCCGGGACAGAGCTTTGTCACCTTTTCCAGACGCGGCAGATTTTTGACCAGCGAATCCCGGAAAGCGGTTATCGTCATCAGTTCAGGGAACCAGGTGTTCGGGAAACGGTCAATAACCAGCGTAGGCGTGGAAAGAACCGCATCTCCGCTATAAAGGATGCCGCTTTTATGGTCCAGAAGCATACAGCCGCCAGGCGTATGACCGGGAGTATGAATCACTTCCACCATCTCACCGTCTCCCAGCCGGAAGCAATAGCCATCGCAAATCGGGATAACCTCCGTCTGATCGCTGATAGGTACAAGGTCTTTTTCATCACAGAGCGGATGCATCCGGTGCTCAGGGTCTGCCATCTGCTGTTTAAGGTAGGGAATATCTTCTTCCGGGCAGTAAACACGTTCAAACTGTCCATTGCCGCCGGTATGGTCGCCGTGGTAATGGGTGACGACAACATCCAGCGGTTTATCGGTCAGCGCTTCCACTGCGCCCCTGAGATCACCTGCCCCCATACCGGTATCAATCAGCAGGGCACGTTCACTGCCGATTATCAGATGCATCCAGGTGGACGCTCCAGGTATCCGGGCATCATAAAAAAGATGCCGGACACGCGGATCATCCTCATCCGGAATAACCGTTAAATAAGGATTTGCCGCACAGTTATGCGGCAGTGCTGCCGTAGAAGCTGCAAAGGCATCATTTTCCGCCATCAATTTTTTCCATTCTGACATATCGGTACACTCCTTATTCTGACATACTAATGGTTAATACTATTGGTATTATAGCATAATCCCAGTTAACCAACAAGCCAGCCGAAAACTTCATCTGCCCTGAAATCAACCCGGCAGAAAGTTCAGATTTGTCAGGGAATACGGCCGTAGCGCTTGACGGAAGGTCCAAATACCGGTATAATAAAACCGGACGATAAATACAGATATGTCCGATTTTCAGACTGTCAGGTAAGGAAGTGTTCTTATTATGAAAATGGAAGAATACGATAAAGCCTATAAACTCGGGAAAAAAGAATATCAGGCCCGTCTTCTCAACGGTCAACTGCCGACTCTGGAAGTTCTGGATGAAATTCTGCCCGAAAACGCTAATTTTGCCGAGGTTCCGCTCGGCGTCGTTCAGATTCCAATGCGTCAGATCGTCGGTACCAAAACCGCCGGACGCAGTACTGCATTCGCTGCCAACTTCATGCCGATTTTGGGCAGTTCAACAGAATTTGCCGCTAAGTGGCAAAACCTCAGCGAAATTCAGGAAAATGAGGGATTCCGCGATCCGGTCAAGGCATATGAGTATATGAACCGGTTCTATATCCAGGAAGGCAACAAACGAGTCAGCGTTATGAAATATTACGGCGCATACTCCATTCCTGGCAATGTCATCCGTCTGATTCCCAGACGTACAGATGAGCTGGAAAACAAGATCTATTACGAATTCCTCGATTTTTACCGTGTAACCGGTATCAACTATATTTATTTCAGCAAACTGGGCAGTTTTGTCAAACTGCAGGCTGCTGTCGGCAAATCGCCGGAAGATGTCTGGACCAATGAAGAAAAACTGACCTTTAACTCGGTATTTTTCAGCTTTGAAGACGGATTCATCCAAAATGGCGGCGATAAGCTGGCACTCACAGAAGGCGACGCTTTCCTGCTGTTTTTGGATCTGTACAGCTATGATTCCATCAAGGATAAAACCCGCAGTGAAATTATGGCGATGGTTACCTCCTGCTGGGAAGAATTTGTACTGCAATCCAAGCCCTATCAGGAAGAAATCGACCTGAAGCTGAACCCGAGCCAGCATGAAAAACCGCTGCTTGACCGGCTGCTGCCGCTCAATACCACACAACACCTCAAAGTCGCATTCATCTATATGCGTACTCCTCAGAGTTCCGCGTGGAGCTATGCCCACGAACTGGGACGTACCCATATCAGCGCAGTATTTGAGAGTGAAATCGATACCTTCACCTATGAAAACGCAACACAGGAAAATATCGATGAAGTTCTGGAAGACGCTATCCAGAAGGGTGCTGACATCATCTTCACCACCTCGCCTGTCTTTGTACAGGCAAGTGTCAAGGCTGCAATCGCGCATCCAGAAGTTAAGATTCTCAACTGCTCGCTCAATACGACCCATCGGTATATCCGGACCTACTATTCCCGTATGCATGAAGCAAAATTCCTGATGGGTGCAATTGCCGGCGCGCTGTCGAAAAATGACAAAATCGCGTATATCGCCGACTACCCGATCTACGGTACTATCGCCAGCATCAACGCTTTTGCGCTGGGTGCCAAGATGGTTAATCCCCGTATCAAGGTACACCTGCTCTGGTCGACTCTGAAAGATTTCAATCTGGAAGAGGAACTGCTGCGGCTGCATCCTGACTGCATGCTGGGACGCGATATGGTTATCCCGGAAAAGGGTTACCGCGATTTTGGCCTGATTCAGATGGATGAGGAAGGCAATACCATCAGCCAGGCAATGCCGCTGTACAACTGGGGCACCTTCTATGAGAAGCTGATCCGGACGGTTATGGACGGTACCTGGAAATATGATGAGGATAAAAAGGAAAGCAAAGCAATCAACTACTGGTGGGGCCTGTCAGCCGATGTTGTAGACGTTGTCTATTCAACCCGCATCCCGATCGGAACCAAGCGGCTGGTTGAACTGCTCAAGGACGCCATTCGTTCGGGACATTTCGACGTATTCAGCGGCGTGATGTATTCTCAGAACGGTATCGTCCAGAGTGAACCCCATCGTACCCTGACACCGGAAGAGATTGTCAATATGGATTGGCTGGCAGAAAATGTCATCGGCAGTATCCCGACAACAAGTGAACTGCTTGAACACGCCGTTCCGGTTACCATCCAGCAGGGTGTTGAGACACGAAAAGAAGCCGAAACAGCTGGAAAGGAAACATCGACGTGAAAATTCTTGTACTCGCCGACGAAGAGTCGGAGTATCTCTGGGACTACTTCGAACGAAGCAAATTTGACGGAATCGACCTGATTATTTCCTGCGGCGATCTGGACGCCGGGTATCTGTCGTTTCTTGCAACGCTGCTGCCGATACCGGTACTGTATGTCCATGGCAACCACGACACCAAATATGAGTCCAGACCGCCGGAAGGCTGCATTTCTATCGACGGCGAGCTGTACATCTATAAAGGAATCCGAATTGTCGGACTGGGCGGTTCAATGCGTTACCGTCAGGATGTCAAAAACCAATATACCGAAAATGAAATGAAGAAACGGGTTCGTAAACTGTTTCTTCCGATCCTTTTTCACAGAGGATTTGATATCCTTGTTGCCCACGCTCCGGCAAGGGGAATCAATGATGGAGAAGATTTGGCACATCGAGGGTTCAAGGTGTTTGGCAAGATGATAAAGCGGTATCATCCGAAATATTTTGTACATGGGCATGTCCATCAGAACTACTCCTCCCATTTCAAACGTTATGACAAACTGGAAGATACCACCATTGTCAATGCGTATGAACGGTGTATCATTGAAATCTGATTAACTGACAAAATCCCGGGAACCGGTGCACTGCACCAGTCCCTGGGATTTTTGTTTATATCTGCTCCCGCAGTTCGACGGCAAGGCGTCCCAAAATCCGCTTTTCCAGACGGGATATGTAAGACTGAGAAATTCCAATATAATCCGCGACTTCCTTCTGGGTATGTTCCCTTCTTCCATCCAGACCAAACCGCAGAGTCATAATCTGCTGTTCCCGTTCTGACAGCCGGGATACCGCTGCGCGGAGTGCCACACGTTCTGCTTCCGCCTCCAGATCTTCACTGACGGCGTTTTCAGGTGAACCCAGGACATCACTCAGCAGCAGTTCATTCCCATCCCAGTCAACGTTGAGCGGTTCGTCAAAGGATACCTCGCTTTTCAGCCGGGAAGTTTTACGGAGATGCATCAGTATTTCATTTTCGATACACCGGGAAGCATAGGTTGCGAGCTTGATCTTTTTATCGGGTGAAAAGGTATCGACTGCTTTAATCAGGCCGATTGTACCGATGCTGGTCAGGTCTTCGAGTGAATTGCCGCCGCCTTCAAACTTCTTTGCAATATACACCACCAGACGGAGATTCCTTGTAATCAGCTGTTCCTTAACCGCTGGGTCCGGCAGCCGTACAATCAATCCTTCCTCTTCCTCACGTGTCAAAGGCGGCGGAAGGGAGCCGCCGCCTGACATATAATACAGTACATTGCCATCCTGGCCGTCGTCCATTGGCCGCGGCAGACGGATATCAGGAAACTGCCGCTGTTCCCGTCCGGCCCCAATGGTCAGCCATCCTGCCAGCAGGCTTTTAATCTGTTGCATTGTATTGTTCATGCCACTCCTCCTCAGTCCAATGGGCCGACGACACCGTCAACCCGTACACCTGCGCCTGCACCTGTCCCGAAGTCCTCATCTGCCAGCGCCAGAACACAAGCAAACTTTGCACCATCCCGCTGACGTACCAAAACCGATTCCACACCCGTCAGCAATCGTTCACCAGTCGCTGTCCGACAGGGTACCATCCGCAGTTTACTCTTCCACCGGCCAGCAGATGCGGCTGCCGAAAGGCTGGTACAGCAACTAACCAGATCATCCGGCCAGACCCCTGATACCGCCCGCATTCCAACCACTGCAACCGGTTTTCCAAAGCTGGTCAGCCGGTTACCGGTATCGATCAGCAGCCTTAATTCAGCCTCCTGTCCACAGCTATGGACAATAAACTTTTCCGTAAGCTGTACCGGCATTCGCTTTTCAAACAGCCAGGAAAAAATTTTAGCAGCAGCGCACCCTGCGACAGCCGCAGTTGTCAGCCAGACTGCCGACACATGAAAATACACCGCACCATTCCTGACCGCCACTCCCGGTGGTGAAGCCAACGCCACAAGTGCAACCATCGCGCCTGCAAACAAAACGCTGACCAGAAAAAAGGTCAGCGTCAGCCGTAAAAAAGCCCGCCGCGGCTGTCTGCCAAATGTAATCAGGACAATTCCGCCAGCCAGCCCCAGCCGTACCGCTGCCAGCACGACAGCCGACAGCCCAGGCAACAGCATCACCAACGCTGCCAGCCCACCGGCCAGACTTCCGGCCGCAGTCCGCAGCCTGCTGGTATGGGCATGAGCCAGCAGCGCAGTGCATCGAAGCATTGCCCAGGTCAGCAGCAGATTCAGTGCGACCAACACATCCAGATAGACAGTCTGCCCAGCCAAAGTCATTCCCCCATTCCGTCTCCCGGACACCCTCCAGTATACCGCAGCCGGTCTGGAAAAACGGTCGAAGAAGCATACAGGCAACAAAAAAGCTGTCTTTCCGTTTTTACAGAAAGACAGCTATCAACCAGTTATTTATTTTTCCAGCGTTTGAGCGTCGGCAAAACCGATTCCAAATAGGTACGGGCAGCCATTTCATCACCCTGCATATGCGGCAGACAAAGGTCGATCATCTCCTCCATCGTGCAGTCGGTCAAAAAAGCGCCTTCATCATAACACCACTTGCAATAATCCTCATTCAACGTTCCGTCTGTTTCTCTGCCCAGAATATCATCCTCCAGCGGCATTCCACAGCACTGACAGATCAGCTTTCTGGGTGAACCGAGAAGCGTATTGACCGATACACCAAATAATCTGGACAACTGGAGCAACATATCGGCTCCTGGCATTGTCTCCCCTGTTTCCCATCGTGAAACAGCCTGACGGGTCACAAACATCTTTTCCGCCAGCTCCTGTTGGGTCATTTGCCGCCGGGTACGCAGCGATACAAGCGTTTCCGCAAATTTCAACTGATATCATCCTTTCCGAATCGATTCAATTTGATTTAGATGGACGTCCCTGTCTTTATTATACCGTCATTCGCCCGGCAGGTAAAGCAACCGTCTGTTGCTTTCAGACAAAACAAAAAACCGGACAGGTTTCCCCATCCGGTTATCTTGCAATTCAAAAGAAGAATTATTTCAGCTCGACTTTAGCGCCAGCGTCTTCGAGTTTCTTCTTCATCTCTTCAGCTGCATCCTTAGCAACGCCAGTCTTGACAGGAGCGGGAGCGCCGTCAACGATAGCCTTGGACTCTTTCAGGCCCAGACCAGTGATCTCTTTGACAACTTTGATAACAGCGGTCTTAGCGTCGCCGACTTCAGCCAGGACAACGTCGAACTCGGATTTTTCTTCAGCAGCAGGAGCAGCAGCGCCGCCAGCAACGACGACAGCACCAGCAGCAGCAGAAACGCCAAATTCTTCTTCGATGGTCTTAACCAGCTCGTTCAGTTCGAGGACGGTAAGAGCCTTGATTTCTTCGATCATAGCAGAGATTTTTTCAGAAGCCATGAGAATATACCTCCATGTAATGATAATGTGGGGTCTGTTTCAGAACAGACAACGGATTCCTGAGTAAGGTCAGGCAGTAGCCTCTTCGGCATTCTCGTCCTTCTTGGCAATCTGGTCCAGGACAACCGCGAGGTTGCGGACGATGCCGTTCAGGCCGCCAGCCAACTGGGACAGCAGAACTTCTCTGGAAGGAATGGATGCGATTGCATTAACGCCAGCTGCATCGAGGACATCGTTCTCAATGAAACCACCCTTAATGTTGAAGCAATCCTTGTGGTCCTTTGCGTACTTCGCAATGATACGAGCAGCAGCGGTAGCGTCTTCAGTAGACAGAGCAACAGCGGTGGTACCGTCCAGATGCTTTGCCAGTTCCTCAAACTTGCCGCCGGTTACTGCGAAACGAACTGCGGAGTTCTTGTAAACAGAGTAATGAACGCCAGCTTCACGCATTTCTTTACGGAGCTTGGTGTCGTCAGCAACGTTGATACCTTTGTAATCAACCAGGACGCCAGCTACAGCACCGTCGATTTTAGCCTTCAGCTCTTCAACAACTTTCTGTTTCTCAAGTAAAACTTTGTTGCTAGGCAAATCGATTCACCTCCATGGATTTGGTTTGTGATCCGAAAAGCTATTTCATACGAAAAAAACCTTCCCGTACTCGAAAGACACGGAAAGGCAGAAATATCACTATTTCGCTTATTCCTCGGCAAGCTGCGGCTAAGCCACAATTATACCGGTTACCCGGAACTTGCTGTCTTTGGATCACAGCTTGTTTATTATACCACACGCAGGGTACTGTTGTCAATACCCTGCGCGAAGTTTTTTAAAAAAGATTACACGCCGTATTTAGCGGTGGAAACCTTGACGCCGGGGCCCATGGTAGAAGCGACGACGCAGCTCTTCAGGTATGCACCCTTGGAAGCAGCAGGTTTAGCCTTGACAATAGCGTCCATCAGGGTGTTGAAGTTCTCAGAGAGCTTCTCAACGCCGAAGGAAACTTTGCCGATCGGGCAGTGGATGATGTTGGTCTTGTCCAGACGGTACTCGATCTTACCAGCCTTAGCTTCGGTAACAGCACGAGCAACGTCGGGAGTAACAGTACCAGCCTTGGGAGAAGGCATCAGGCCACGCGGACCGAGGACTTTACCCAGACGGCCAACAACGCCCATCATGTCAGGGGTAGCGACGACAACGTCGAAATCCATCCAGCCTTCAGACTGAATCTTCTGGACATACTCTTCACCAGCGTAATCAGCGCCAGCAGCCAGAGCTTCATCAACCTTGTTGCCTTTGCAGATAGCAAGAACCTTAACGTTCTTACCGGTACCGTTGGGCAGAACAACCGCGCCGCGGACCTGCTGGTCAGCGTGACGGGAGTCAACACCCAGGCGGATATGAACTTCGACGGTCTCGTCGAATTTAGCCTTAGAGATATTTACGACAGTAGCGAGTGCTTCAGCAGAATCAAACTGAGTAGCAGTGTCGTACGCCTTGACACTCTCGTTATATTTCTTTCCGTGTTTCATTTTCGTTAATCCTCCCTAATAGTGGTAGATAGCGGAATCTTCCTCCCACGCAGCGGGGGTTAGTCCACAACCTCGATACCCATGGAACGGC
>DVLW01000107.1 GCA_018715285.1 Candidatus Faecivivens stercoripullorum
TTCCGTTCCGGCTCCACCGCATCCAGTACTTTTTTCTGGTTCTGCGGCGTAGGGAAGACAGCCGTCTGCCACCGCTGTTCAGTCCCAACCAGCGGCTGCATTTTACAGTCATAGATAAATCCGCGTTCATCTGCTACCGTCAGCGTATATTTACTCTGGGTCTGGGCTGTCTGCGCCAGCTGATCGGAAGATACAATCCAGCTAAGCTGTCCAACCAGACCGGCTGCCGCTAAGACCATTGCGGCAAAGATAGCGGAGGTTCGTCTAAATATACTCTCTGTATAATTTTTCAAGGTGAAAATCCTTTCCGGTTTTGTATAATGCGGATAATTTATTTAATTACCCATCGGATAGTTTTTCCACACTTGCTAACTTTAATCAACTATTGACATAAGAAAAACCGCCGGGTCAGCGGCGGTTTTCTGCTTTTCATATTGTTTTACCATCATTTCAACAGTGGCGCAGGACATATCCTTCTCTGACACCACTTTGCAGTACTGTCATCTGACTTGCACCAACCCTTTGACAGATAGACAATAAAATCTGGATACCTGTCACCAGCGTTCCCCGGCGTCCAGCCTCGTATTTTTGCACCATCGCAATTCCATCGACTGAACGGAAATATTCAAGACTTTTTTGAAGGTCTTTTGCCTGCAAAGTGACACTTCCCGGACAACTTGGGTCAGATACCGGCCATCCCAATCGCTCAAACAGCCGGACAATTGCCTTGACCGTTCCGCCCATGACAAAAAACGCCGGAGCATTTTCCAAAGCAGTTTCAGACAGGGAAGCAATCATTGGAATCTGCTCAATCTGCGAGCGGATAAAGCTATTGATCTCCTGCAACTCTGCATCAGACGGCGCACTGCCATCTCCACTGACCAGACGTTTTTTGACCGCCAGACAGCCAATTGGCATCGAACGGAAATCCGCAAGCGTTTTGTCTTTGCGGCTGGTAAAGCAGAGCAGCTGACCACTTCCGCCGCCCATATCGAGTGCAACACCCTGTTCCGGGAACGAGGCGCCATCCTGTTCCAGCCAGTCCATCTCCTGCAACATTCCTTCAAAGTCGCAGGCAGCTTCCTCTTCACCGGAAAGCAGTTCCAGATGATAACCGATATTTTCCGCAACCTCAGCCGCTTCATTAAAATTAGTCACGCCGCGCAGCGACGCGGTTGCAAAGCATTTTACGTCCGCCGGCTGAACGTCATGTTCCGCAAAAAATGCACGAATCTGTCCAAGTGCACTCTCAAGCACCCGCAGTCCCTCAGCCGACATGACACTATCCTGCACATAGCGAATCAGTCCCGCGTGCACCGTCAGACCATCGTCCAGCGAAAAACAGCGGTAACAGTTCTTTTTATTGTCCCAACGGAAAATCACGCCCAAAACGGTATTGGAGCCGGTATCAATAATGCCGATTGCATCTTTTCTCACGCAATAAACCTCCTCTGTTTTATGACGGTTACGCCTGTTCAAAATCAATCATGCAGATAAAGCTGTCTTTTCCTTCTGCCATGCCTTTTACGGTAACCTTGCCATCGTTTTCCTTCCAGAACATTTGCAGACTTTCGCCCAGCATCGCTTCTCTGTTAAACGCGACCTGAACATATTCCGGCGACAGGGAACTCAGCCGCTCCGGCAGAATATCCATTGCCATATCGATATACCGGGCATTATCCACATGACCGTTTCCATCGATATCGGAATATACGATTTTTCTGTCCTCACCCTGCAATACGCCTTCATCCGATTCACGCAGCCGCAGCCGGACAAAATCCGGTGCACCCGACTTTTCTTCCGGCATCGGACGGAGACTGCCCGGAAAATGTTCTTCAAACTGACCCGGACGCAGAATACTCCGGTCAACCGGGTCGACCAGTATCCAGCCGGAAGAAACTTCAATCAGAATATTACCCTGCGTATCCCATACGCAGAAATTACGAATAAACTGTGCCCGTTCGATCTGCTGTTCCCATGTCGCAACCCGAATCCGCTCGGTCTGCACCGGCATCCGTTTGACCTGAACGCTGAACCGGGTAATCAGAAATACCATCCGGTTTTCCATCAGAAACTGGTGGTCCATCCCACGAAAAGCAAAAGCCGTATCCGCAATATCTGTCAGAATCCGGAACAGTTCCGACAGTTTCAGGCGATGGCTGGCGTCACACTGGCAGAACTTTACTTCCATCTCTTCCTGATAAAAGCCTTCTTCTGTCTTATTCTCAATCATTGGTCTGTATTTCATTCCAAACACTCCTGTCAAAAACTCTGCCGATTTGCAGAAAAACCGCCGTCCGTTCTGAAAACAGCGCGGAACCGGCGGTTTTATGACTGTTTATGCCATCAGGGGACAAGCAGTTCCTTGCCGCCCATGTACGGACGAAGGACCTCAGGAATCTTGACGGTGCCGTCAGCCTGCAGGTTGTTTTCCAGGAAAGCGATCAGCATTCTGGGCGGTGCGACAACGGTATTGTTCAGGGTATGTGCAAGGTACTTCTTGCCATCCTCGCCGTTGACACGGATTTTCAGGCGTCTAGCCTGAGCGTCGCCCAGGTTGGAGCAGCTGCCGACCTCAAAATACTTCTTCTGACGGGGAGACCATGCTTCAACGTCAACCGATTTGACCTTCAGGTCAGCCAGGTCGCCGGAGCAGCATTCCAGCGTACGGACCGGGATATCCAGCGAACGGAACAGGTCAACGGTGTTCTGCCACAGCTGATCAAACCAGTACATGCTGTCTTCCGGTTTGCAGACGACGATCATTTCCTGTTTCTCAAACTGGTGGATACGGTAAACGCCTCTTTCCTCGATACCATGTGCACCTTTCTCCTTACGGAAGCAGGGAGAATAGCTGGTCAGGGTAATCGGCAGCTGTTTTTCATCGACGATTTCATCGATAAACCGGCCGATCATCGAATGCTCAGAGGTACCGATCAGGTAAAGGTCTTCGCCCTCGATCTTATACATCATTGCGTCCATCTCAGGGAAAGACATAACGCCGGTGACGACGTTGCTGTGAATCATGTAAGGCGGGATAACATAGGTAAAACCGCGGTCGATCATGAAATCACGCGCATAAGCCAGCACAGCCGAATGCAGACGGGCAATATCGCCCATCAGGTAATAGAAACCGTTGCCAGCAACTTTACGGGCAGCATCCAGGTCGATACCCGAGAAAGACTCCATAATCTCGGTATGGTAGGGGATATCAAAATCGGGGACAACCGGCTCGCCATAACGCTGAACCTCAACGTTGCAGCTGTCATCCTTGCCAATCGGGACAGAATCGTCGATCATCTGCGGGATGTTCATCATGATGGAAGTGACCTTTTCAGCCAGTTCTTTTTCCTGTGCTTCCAGTTCTTCCAGACGGGCTGCATCCTGTGCAACCTTCTTCTTCATCTCCTCAGCCTCGTCCTTCAGGCCCTTTGCCATCAGGCCGCCGATCTGTTTGGAGATTTTGTTGCGCTCAGAACGGAGGTTGCTTGCTTCCTGCTGTACAGCGCGGCTCTTTGCATCCAGTTCGATGACTTCATCGACCAGAGGGAGCTTATAATCCTGGAATTTCTTTTTGATATTTTCCTTTACAGCGTCAGGATTTGTCCGGACAAATTTAATATCCAGCATATTGATTTTCTCCTTTATCAAATTATTCTGCCGATTATTCCTGTTCAGCGTCAGGATGCTGACCGCTTAAGAGACCTGCTATCAACTGCAAGTCCTCTTTGGAATAAAAGGCGATTTCAACAACGCCTTTATTTTCACTGCGCAGGTTTATTTTGACCTTGCGCCCCAGCTCGTTATTCAAAGCGAGCTGCATTTCACGATAATAATGGTCAACCTCTTGCGGTTTACGACGGGAAGCAGGCGGATTTTCTTCCTTGATACGTGCCGCCAGCCGCTCGACCTCACGGACAGACAGTCCCTTTTCAGCCGCCAGCTTGGCAAGCTCCACCAGCTTTTCCTGATCTTCA
>DVLW01000108.1 GCA_018715285.1 Candidatus Faecivivens stercoripullorum
GGTTACGGGGTTTATCTTGGAGCTACTGATCCGATTCGAACGGACGACCTGCTCATTACGAGTGAGCTGCTCTGCCAGCTGAGCCACAGTAGCAAGTACAGCTTTTCGCTGTTACCAGAGCATTATACCATATCCAGTCTGTTTTGTAAAGCCCTTTTTCAAGTTTTTCTTATATCAGGTGGATAACCCTGATGGTATGCGCATATATATGAAAAAGCATACGCAGAGCACCAGGAGGTCTGATATGGGGGAAAAGACAAGACTTACCGCAATGGCGGCCGTATTTATCGCACTTTCAGTTTTTTGCTGGGGAACATCTGTCTGGTCAGCCGGTCAGGGAACTGCGCTTGCTGGTCAGCAGAGTGACTGGATACAATCTGACGAAAATGGTACGGATGAAGGGTTGTCTGCCCTTCCGGAATCTGATACCGTATCTGCAGATGCTCCTGCTGCCGTTCAGCAGCAGACGGATTCCCGTCAGGTGCTCTCAGAGCAGCAGGCTGTCGCACTGGCTGCCGCGTTTTCTGCTGCCGGTACGCCGTTTTTTGAAGACCCGTCCACCCTGACGACGGTTGAGCAGCAGGAAGCTATTATCTGGTACTTAATGGAAACCGGCGGTATGCCTGCTGCTGCAGATGGTCAAGTTGTGCTGTCCGGTATAGAGATGTCAGATCTTGCCGGAGAACTGTTTGGAACAAGTATCAGTTCTCCGGAAGACTGTGAACTGGCTGTTTATGACCGGGAACAGGCCGTTTTTATCCTGACAGCTGGAGTATGCATTCCTGACAGTGCTGCCGTTTTTGAATCGGTTCAGCAGCAGGATAACCGCACCCTTTACCGGATGCAGCTTTATCCGCCGGATGGTTGGGAAGGCGACGTATTGGGAAATGAATACCGCCCGGATATGACGGCCGCCGCAGTCCTGATACTGGAGGATGGACGGCTCGCCGGCTGGATGGGCGGATAATTATGTACTCCCTGCCGGAGCAGGGAGGCCGATGGGATGATGGGAAATCAGCAGCAGCCGTTGTTGTTGTCGCGACCGCCACAGCAGCAGCAGTTATTGCTTTCGTTCGAACCGCCGAAATTGCATCCGCCGCAGCATACCAGGAGAAGAATGATGATCAGAATCCAACTGCAATTGTTGCCACACATATTGAGCAACCTCCTTTTGATTGATGTACGCCATAGTATGCGGCGAAAGCAAAAGGTGTTACAAGAGAAATTTTCACAAAAGTTAGTGGTTGAAAAGAGCGGCATACTGTGATATACTATAAAAAAACAGGCTGAATGCACAGCCATTCAGCAAACGGCCCGGCTTTTGGGCGGCCGTAGAAAGGAACGGAGATTATGAAATATTATGTAGGTATTGACCTTGGCGGTACTTTTATCAAAGCAGGCGTTGTAGATGAAAACTATAATATCCTCGCTAAGTCAAGTGTTCCCTCGGAAGTTGATGGCAATGATGAAGGGCTGGCTGACCGTATTGCCAAAGCTGCTACCATGGCTATGGAAGAACTGGGTCTTTCCATCTCGGATATCAGTTCTGTCGGCGTCGGAACTCCCGGTGCAGTCGATTCCAAAAATGGTATCGTAGTATATGCAAATAACCTCGGCTTCCGCAATACTCCTCTCGGACAATATTTGGAAGACCGTCTGCATACTTCTGTTTATCTGGAAAATGACGCAAACGTCGCTGCTTACGGTGAAACACTTGCAGGCGCTGCAGCTGGTTATCAGGATGTCGTTGTCATTACTCTGGGCACCGGTGTCGGCGGCGGTATCATCATTGATGGTAAGATTTATACCGGCTTCAATGGCTTTGCCGGTGAGCTTGGACACATGGTCGTTGAATACGGCGGACGTCCCTGCACCTGTGGCCGTAAAGGCTGTATCGAAGCATATGCTTCCGCAACCGGCTTGATTAAGATGACCAAGGAAGCGATGGAGGCACATCCTGATTCTGCTCTCTGGAAAGTAGCTCCGACTCTGGACGACGTCAACGGCAAGACTGCTTATGACGGTATGCGGATGGGCGATCCGGTTGCAACCGAAGTTGTAAATACATATCAGAACTATCTGGGCGCTGGCCTGACCAACTATATCAATATCTTCCAGCCGGAAGTTCTGCTGATCGGCGGCGGTATCTGCAAGGAAGGCGAAACCCTGCTGGCTCCTCTGCGTGAGTTCATCGAGCGGGAAGCGTATTCGATCAAGGGTCAGCCGACCTGCCAGCTGCGGGTTTGCAAGCTGGGTAACGATGCTGGTACCATTGGCGCTGCAATGCTCTGGAAACTGCATGAATAATCTCTGGTCTGACTGATCTGGGATAGTTTGAAGCAAGGACTGCTGTAAAGGAGGTTACCGTCAGCTTCGCTGACTTGTGCCCGTTTTGCAGCAGTCTTTTGAAAGGATGGAACATTTTGAAGATCGATCTGGAAGGGTTAACCCGTTTTTGTCAGCAACACAGTATTTCCTGCCGCACCGATACTCCAATGAAGGAGTATACGACTTTTCGGGTAGGTGGAAATGCCGCTTTTTCGGCACTGCCGTCCTCAGCAGAGGAACTGACGGTACTGGTCAGGGAACTGCGGCGGATAAAGGCGGATCCGGTATGGTTTATCGGCCGGGGCTCCAATTTGCTGGTTTCGGACAATGGACTGGACGGTGTAGTCGTCTTTACATGGGGACTGTCGGAAATCAAAAGAGAAGACCAGCTTCTGATTACCGATGCCGGAGTTGGAATGAACGCCCTTTGCAGGATGGCACAAAGTGAGGAACTGACCGGACTGGAATTTGCGTATGGGATTCCGGGAACGGTTGGCGGCGGCGTGTTCATGAATGCCGGTGCGTATGGCGGCGAGATACGGGATGTCATTGAATGGGCGGAATATCTGGATGAATCGGGAGAAGTATGCCGGCTTTCCAAGGAAAAACTGGAACTATCCTATCGGCGCAGTATCTTTTCATCTCACCCGCAGTGGTGTATCCTTCGGGCTGCTTTCCGGCTGGAAAATGGCAATAAACAGCAGATCGGCGACAAAATGACCGAGCTGATGGCAAGACGCCGCGAAAAACAACCGCTTGAACTGGCAAGCGCCGGTTCAACCTTTAAGCGTCCGGAAGGTGCATTTGCCGGAAGCTTGATTGAACAGTGCGGACTGAAAGGTACGCGGGTCGGAAATGCACAGGTAAGCGAAAAACACGCCGGATTTATTGTGAATCTGGGCGGTGCAACCTGTGCTGAAATCAATGAGTTGATTGAAAAAGTACAGAAGACGGTACAGCAGCAGACTGGTTACTGGCTGGAACCGGAGGTCCGCCGGCTGGGAGACTGAGCGGACGGGGATAAAAAGAAGGGGGAAGAGCTATGGATTTTCTGATCGTAACGGGAATGTCCGGTGCCGGAAAATCCCGGGCGATGGATACGCTGGAGGATATCGGCTTTTACTGTGTAGATAATATGCCGCCCCAGCTGATTGGAAAGATCGCAGGACTGTCGGTCGCGGCCGGCGGCGCACTCAACCGTATCGCCGTTGTGACGGATATGCGGGGCGGAAATATGTTTTACGGGCTTTGTCAGGAGCTTGATAAAATGAAGGAGGAAGGGCATGGATATAAGATGCTGTTCCTCGATGCGTCAGATGAAGAACTGATTCGGCGGTATAAGGAAACCCGTCGCCGTCATCCGATGGCGGATATTGTCAATGGTGGCCTGGCTGCTCAGATTGCCGCTGAACGAAAGGCAATGGCTGAGGCAAGAAGACGGGCGGATTATCTGATTGATACCACACGGCTTTCCGCTTCCCAGCTGCGCAAACGGTTGTGCGCGATTTTTGCGGCCGACCTTGGACAGGGAATGCTGGTCAGCGTGATGTCGTTCGGGTTTAAGCACGGGTTGCCGAGTGAGGCAGATCTGGTTTTTGACGTTCGGTGTCTGCCTAACCCCTTTTACATCCCTTCACTGAAAGAACATACCGGACTGGAGCAGCCGGTGCGGGATTATGTTATGAATGCACCCGAATCGGTTGAACTGCTGTCCAGGCTGAAAGATCTGGTTGGTTTCCTCCTTCCGCTTTACCAGAAGGAAGGAAAGACCCAGTTGACCATTGCAGTAGGCTGTACCGGCGGCCATCACCGGAGTGTGACAATTGCCGGGTATCTGTATGATGATCTGGTTGCACGCGGCGCCAATGTCCGCATCAGCCATCGCGATATCGAGAAATGAGGAGTTGCGCGTGTCGTTTTGTCAGGATGTCAAGCTGGAACTGCTGGAGTATCCGCCCAAGAGCTTTAACCATCGCAATGCGCTGGTTTATGGCATACTCAAGCTGAGCAAATCGTTTCCTCAGCAGCCGACCATCTTTACCACCGAAAATCGTGCGCTTGCGCAGGAAGTCGCTTCGATGCTGGCAGAGCTGGGCGCGATTGTCGATATCCGCCGAGATTTGCACCGGCTAAAGGGAGATGTCGAGGTATATACCGTCTGCATCGAGCATGAGCATACCAGACAGTTGCTGAAGGATTACTACCACCTCGGCCGCAGTCCGCTCAATGAGGAGTTATTGCAGCCGGATGGGTGTGCGGCGGCATTTTTGCGTGGACTGTTTCTGGCGTATGGGTCGATGACCAACCCGGAAAAGGAATACCATCTGGAAATTAACGCCCTGATTCCGCTCTTTGCCGAAGAGATTCACCGGGTTGCCGAACAGGTTGGTATCCGGTTCAAGGTTGCGCGGAGAAAGGGATGCGAAATCCTCTATCTCAAGGAAAGCGAACAGATTGAGGATTTTCTGACGCTGACCGGCGCGACCGGGTCAAGTATGAAGCTGATGGAGATCAAGGTGGTCAAGACGGTGCGCAACCATGTCAACCGTACCACTAACTGTGAAACCGCCAATCTGAATAAGACTGTTTCCGCTGCTGCGGCACAGGTACAGGATATCCGTTTTATCCGGGATACGGTCGGACTTTCCTGGCTGGACGAGGATTTGCGGGAACTGGCGCAGCTTCGGTTGGAAAATGAAGCACTTTCGCTGCGGGAACTGGCGGAGATGCTGACGGTTCCGCTTTCGAGAAGTGGGGTCAATCACCGGCTGCGGCGTATCTGTGAAAAGGCGCAGGCATTGCGGGAAAGCGGTGTTGTGGCTGCCGATCAGTCAGATGAACAGAAGTAAAGAGGACGGCATTCCAAAATGGAGTGCCGTTTTTTGTTGAGAATTCTGGTTGACAGAGTGGAATAAAAGGTGTATCCTCAAAAATAGTTGAGAGCACAACTATTTTTGAAAGGAGTGCTGTGCATGGACCCGAGTCGTCGGAAAATAACCAAGATTGCCCGGAATGCCGCTCATTTTGTCCAGTCACGTGCAAAAGATCAGGGACTGGGTTCAAGTGAGTACGAGGTGCTGCATTGTATCCGTAAATCTCCCGGTATCCGGCCGGATGAGATTGGACGGAAGCTGTATCTGGAAAAAAGCGCGGTTGCACATCTGACCGCCAGTCTGGAGAAAAAGGGGTTTATCTGTCGGGAAGTGGACCCGGACGATAAACGCAGAAGAATGATTTTTCCGACTGCAAAAGCAGATGCCCTGAAAAACAGCCGTGCTGCATTGGAAGCGTATTATTACGGATGGCTGTATCAGGGGCTGGAGCCGGAAAAGCTGTCGGTATTTCTGGAGGTTCTGGATACGCTGTATATTCGCTCCAAACAGGCACGCCGGGAGGATAACCTTCCGCTTGTCCGGCAGCTTAATGAAGAAATGGCCGGGACAGAAAGGAATGAAGAGGATGAAAGGGGTTAAAAATATGTGGGTGATCTATGCGCTGCTGTCAGCGGTTTTTGCTGCACTGACGTCCATTTTGGCAAAGGTGGGTATTGATGGGGTAAACCCCAACCTTGCAACTGCAATCCGTACTGCCGTTGTACTGGTGATGGCATGGGGAATGGTGTTTATCACCGGGACGCAGAGCAGTATTTCCGGGATTACCGGCAAAAGCTGGGCTTTTCTGGTGTTGTCTGGCCTTGCAACCGGTGCTTCTTGGCTGTGTTATTATAAAGCGCTGGAAATGGGGGAAGTTTCCAAGGTGGCGCCGATCGATAAACTGAGTATTGTATTTACGCTGATATTTGCTTTTGTTTTTCTGAGGGAAACGGCGTCTGCCAAGTCCATTATCGGTGGCCTGCTGATTTCGATTGGTACGCTGGTGATGGTCTTATAAATCGGCGGTAAACTTTTGGAATAGGCTTGCCTGTCAGTACCGGTTATGGTAAAATAGACCTGATGACAGTGGGAGCTGTTGATTGACTCCCGGAAAGGACTGGTTATGAACTTATATGTTACGCTGGAAAACCTTGTGAAATGGATGGCGGAATATTCGCTTATCCTGTTTGAGGTAGTCGGCGTGGTGGTTATTGCGGTGGCCGGTGTCTGTGGTGTCGTAAACTATATCCGCCGGGACCCCCTTACAAGGCTCAAACTCGCAAAAGGTATGGCGATGGGGCTTGAATTTAAGCTGGGCGGCGAGATTCTGCGTACTGTTGTTGTACGCGATCTTTCAGAGATTATGATTGTCGGCGCGATTATCCTGCTGCGTGCGGCGCTGACATTCCTGATTCACTGGGAGATTAAAAATGAGGAAGAGGATAACGAAGTCAACCTTGTGAATAAAACCCCTTCTGAGCATCATAAAGGATA
>DVLW01000109.1 GCA_018715285.1 Candidatus Faecivivens stercoripullorum
GCAGGAAGCGTTTCGACCATGGTTTTACCTTCACCGGTACGCATTTCAGCGATACGGCCCTGATGGAGGATAATACCACCGAGGATCTGAACGGGATAATGCTTCATATTGAGGACACGGGAGCTGGCCTCACGGCAGACAGCGAAAGCATCCGGGAGGATAGTATCGAGCGTTTCACCATCGACAAGACGGCCACGGAGGTAATCGGTCTGAGAGCGGAGTTCCTTATCGCTCATAGCCTTATACTTTTCTTCCAATGCGAGGACTTTGTTTTTAATCGGTTCGATACGGCGCAGTTCGCGTTTGGAATACGAACCGAAGATAGATGAGATAATACCCAAGAAAGTACCTTCCTTTCGGCATTTCGCCACAAGAAACGGGCGAACACCTTTGGTTATTTGCGCGGAAACAGGTTTTACCGCGTATTCAGCCTATATTATACCTGTTTTTCGCCAAAAAAACAACCCCTAAATTGTTAACAGGCCCGGTGTCCGGGCTGACTTGTTCGCGATGGTCGCTCCTGCTGGCAACCTGCGGGTTGCTGCAATCCGCTCGGTCGTAAAAGAAACAGCCTTTGCGAACGCGCCGGGTAGATAGTGCGAGAAAGTAATCAAAATAATTGACCAAAAAGCCATCCGAAACGTATACTAAATGAAAGGAGCTGATGAAATGAACAAGCCACTTTCGCGACAGCCGGACGAAGTGGAAGAAATGATACGGACATATGGGGACATGCTGTTCAGGACCTGCCTTGTGATGTTGCAGAATCAGCCCGATGCAGAAGATGCCGTACAGGAAACAGTACTTAAATACATGCTCAAAGCGCCCACATTCAGCAGTCCCGAACATGAAAAATCCTGGCTTTTAAAAGTTGCCGCCAACCATTGCCGGGACATGCTGCGATTCCGTTCACGGCATCCTCAGATTACACTTGACGAGCTTGCAGAATATCTGACTGACCCGGAAAACTGCGGGATACTGGATGCACTGATGACGATACCGGAGAAATACCAGATTGTAATGCTGCTGCATTATGTCGAAGGATACCCAACTGATGAAATCGCGCAGATAATCGGCAGAACGCCGTCTGCCGTCAAAATGCGGCTGAAAAAAGGACGAAAACTGCTGGAAGAAGCCTATCGAAAGGAGAACTGACTGTATGGAATACAACCGCCTGAAAACCGCTGTAACCGATATCCGGATGCCGGAAGATATGCAAACCCGTATCCTGAACAATGTGCAGATTCAATCCCGGCGAAAATTCCCAATCCGTACAGGTTTCTGGAAACGTCCGGCGGTAATCATCGTTGAAGCCGCGCTGTTTATCGGACTTGCCATTCCGGTATGTGTTGGCGCTTCGGAAACAATCAGCCAGATCATGCACCGTGTTTCGCCGTCGATAGCACGTTTTTTCCAGCTGGTACAGGAAAGCTGTACCGACAATGATATCAAGATGGAAGTCATTTCGTCGCATATCGACGGAGACACCGTCAGTTTTTATATCACGATGCAGGACCTGACCGGCGGCCGGATTGACGGAACCATTGATTTAAACGACAGTTACTTTATCGACGTTCCCTATGATACATCCGCCTATTGTCAGCCGCTCGGGTACGATACAGAGACATCCACCGCAACTTTTATGGTCAACCTGACCCGGATGGACGGAAAGCCGATCACCGACAGGAAAGTAACGTTTACCGTCACCGAATTTCTGAGCAGAAAAACCACCTATGACGGCATCGAGATACCTGTTGATTTAACCACCATCCCGACATCACCCGAAACCCAGCTTGTCCACTATACCGGTGCCGGCGGAATGGGCGCAAAGGATGCTGTGCATCATGACAAGATGATTGAAGCGCTGGTACCGGATTCACCCGACCCAGACTTCCCGGTATCAGGAATTGACCTGACCGGAATCGGTTTTGTGGATGGAACACTGCACATCCAGACCAGAGTGACAGACCCGCTCAGCAATGGTAATCACGGCTATTTTTACCTGATTGACGGTGACGGCAGCCAGATCAATTACGACGCGAGCTACACTTTTCAGCAGGATACTGCCGGTGTCCGCACCGATTACACCGACCATCTGTTCAACGTCACGCCGGAGCAGCTGGTGAACTGTAAGTTATATGGGAATTTCTATACAGCCGCACTTTTAACACGCGGATACTGGAGCGTCACCTTTAATCTTGAAACCGAACAATCACAAAATAATTCCTGACACAAAGACCCGCAGCAAAGGTACTTCCCTGCTGCGGGTCAAAATCATTTTATATCCTGCTGCGAATCCATCGCGGCGAGAAGTGCATCCAAGACTTTTTGCACCGCGTCAAACTGTTTACCCGGCAGACGCTGCAATCTTTCCGTCAACAGCTGGACAGCCAGTGCGCGGTCATCGTCTTCAGCCCGTTCACAGCCAAACAACACGCTGTCAGCAGTTACCGACAACGCATCACACAGCTTGACCAATACCGGCAGCGACAGTCCAGCAACACCGCGTTCAATCGCAGAAAGGTGCTTGTCGCCCAAATCCAAAATCTCCGCCAGCTGTTCCTGTGTCATTCCGGCCTGTTCCCGAATCAGCTTTACATTCCGGCCAACCGCCAGATTAAGCGGCTTTTTTTCTCTCACAGCAACAACCACCTTTATTACACACACGAAACGAAATCAAAAAAGCATGAAACCCTGTAAAAGATTTTCGCAGAATCAATCCGGCGCGTTCGCTCAGGCTGTTTTACTCACCATCGAGCGGATTGCGAAGCAGGAGCGATCATCGCGAAACAGGCAGCGGCGGCTCGCCGTCAGGTCTGAGTGCACTCAGATGTGCGCCGGTCGTAGAAACGACGGCAACAAGCGTATCGGTATCATCGTAAATCGCGATTTCATAAAAACATGTGCGCCGTCCATCTTTGAGCAGATGGGTTTCAGCAGTCAGGGTATTCCCCTGCGGGACACCAAGGTAGCTGATCTGAGAGACAGCGGTAACAGTCGGCGTCTGGTCAAAGTTTGATGCGACGGCAAAGGCGAAGTCTGCCAGCGTATAATAGACGCCGCCCATAATCCGGCCGGATGCATTCATATGACGTTCATCCAGTTTCAGACGGCATTTAGCGTAATGGTCACCGACGGCGATAATTTCAGCGCCGGTCGTTTTAGAAGCGAACTGGTCTTTTTCAAAGAAAGCCTTAGCACGTTCAAGGTCGGTCATAGACAACTTCCTTTCCGATATATTATATCTGTTATGCTTGAAATGACAACTATATAAATATTATACCACGATTTTGACCAGAAGGTAATGGAAAACAGAAAAGTTCACATCTTTCTGGTATAATTTTGCTATCAAAAACCCGACGAAACGGAGGAAATTGACATGTGTACATCCAACTGCTCCATCTGCGGTGCTGACTGCAACAGCTGTACTTTCCGGACAAACTGTGCCGGATGTGCTGCATCTGACGGGAAACCATTCGGTGAAAAATGCCTGGTTGCGGCATACTGCCAGAAAGGTGAAAACGCCTATTCTCAGCTGCAAGAACGGCTGATTGCCGCCTATAATGCGCTGAATATTCCGGACATGGCACCGGTAACTGAACTGCATCCGCTGCCCGGTTCGTTTATCAATCTGCGCTGTCCGCTGCCGAACGGTCAGACGGTACAGTTTTGGGATGACCGGAAGATTTACCTTGGCAACCAGCTATGCAAAAAAGATGGAGGCGGCCGCTGTTACGGACTGGCCGCAGACGACCATTATCTGATGGTGAGCGAATACGGCGATATGGGAAGTGACCCGGAAATCGTTGTATTCAAGCGCTGGAATTAAGACGGGAGAAGATACAGCCATGCTGACCGAATTTATTGAAAAACTCAGACAGTTTACCCTCAGCGACCCGGATATACTCACCACCCTGATTGTCGGCTCCTGCGCCAGAGGAACCAACACCCCAAGTTCTGACGTAGACGTCGTAATTATCACCAATAATAAACCCGGTATGGTCGCCGACCAGCGTTTCACCGAACAGTTCGGCACCGTGTCCCGCAGTCAGACCGAATATTACGGTGCCTGTACATCGGTGCGTGTATGGTACGATAACGGGCTGGAAGTCGAGTTCGGGCTGGTGGAGCCGTCATGGATGGACAGGCCGCTGGATGCCGGAACCCACCGGGTACTGAGCGACGGATATAAAATTATCGAAGACAAAGGGACGCTCTTTCAAAATTTGAAACTGTAATGACAAAGTAAAAGTTTTTTCCTTTATAAATAGAGGACGTGTTCCAGCCCTGAAGGTAAAAGGCTGTAAGTTTTGGTTGCTTTTTACAGAAAAAATACCGAAAATCCGCCATTCCTGACAGACAGCTTTGTAAAATATCTGTATTGCAAAAATTGTCGCTGTCATGTAGAATAAAGGTAGATCATCTGTTGTCTTGGCAAGGACGCTGTTAAAAGTGTTCTGGCGCCGGCTGGGAAATGTGTCCCCGCCTGAGGGGACTGTACAGCCGCGAACTTTTTTAAAAGAAGTTTGCGGCTTTTTATATTTGCCGGTGTCTGCCCGACCAAATCGAAAGGATGTTATTATGAAAAAAGTTGCCGTAATCATGGGAAGCGATTCCGACTGGGGCGTTGTCAGCAAGGCTGTCAAAACCCTCAAGGAATATGGTGTCCCCGTTGAGGCACATGTCTGCTCTGCTCACCGCACCCCTGCCGCTGCTGCCGCGTTCGCGTCCAGTGCTAAGGAAAACGGTTTCGGCGTGATTATCGCCGCTGCCGGAATGGCTGCACACCTTGCCGGTGTACTGGCTGCACATACGACGCTGCCGGTTATTGGTATTCCGATCGGGTCTGCGGGTCTTGGCGGAATGGACGCGCTGCTTGCAACGGTTCAGATGCCTTCGGGTATTCCGGTTGCAACGGTCGCAGTCAATGGTGCCGCAAACGCCGCTTTCCTTGCAATTCAGATGCTGGCGCTGTCGGATGACGAACTCGCCGCCAAACTGGAAGCAAACAAGCAGAAGATGGCTGATGGCGTAGCAGAAAAAGACGCGAAAATCGCGGCTGAAGCTGCCGAGCTGTAAAAATCATCTGCCGGTAACAAACTCATAAAAAATCTTGAAAGGATGTTTGATTGATATGGAAAAAATGGAACAGCTGTACGAAGGAAAGGCAAAGAAAGTTTACGCAACCGCTGACCCGAACCTCGTCATCGTTTCCTACAAGGACGACGCAACCGCTCTGGACGGCAAAAAGAGAGGCACCATCGTCGGTAAAGGCGTCATCAACAACAAGATGTCCAACTTCATGATGCAGAAGCTGGAAAAAGTTGGCGTACCGACCCATTATGTCGAGCAGCTTTCTGACCGCGAAACCGTAGTCAAGAAGGTATCCATCGTTCCGCTGGAAGTCATCATCCGCAACATTGCAGCTGGTTCCTTCTCCAAGCGTTACGGCGTAGAGGAAGGTACCGACCTTGCCATCCCGACCATCGAATTTTCCTACAAGAACGACGATCTGCATGACCCGCTGATTAACGATTATCATGCAATTGCACTTGGACTTGCTACTCCCGAAGAGATCGAGCAGATCAAGGCATACGCATTCAAAGTCAACGATATGATGAAAGAATACCTGCTGGGTCTGGGCATCATTCTGGTTGACTTCAAGCTGGAATTCGGTAAGACCGCTGACGGTACCATCGTACTGGCTGACGAGATCAGCCCTGACACCTGCCGTTTCTGGGACGTCAAGACCCGTGCACATCTGGATAAAGACCTGTTCCGTCGTGACCTCGGCGGCGCTGAGGAAGCTTATCAGGAAGTTATGCGCAGACTCATGGGCGAAAGCGCAGAGGCTTAAGCGGCGAGCCGCCGCTGCCAGTTCGCGTTGATCGGCGGCGTTCCGACCGCCTCGATTGTGGAAATAACAGCCTGAGCGAACGCGCCGGGCAGTTATGCGAATTTCTTCTATAATTTTATCTATTCACCATAAACAAGATTTCGTGCGCAGTCTCTGCGCTGAAAGGAATGTAATACAGCATGAAAAGTTACAGCGAAAGCTACAAAGAAGCAGGCGTAGACGTAACCGCCGGCTACCGTGCAGTTGAACTGATGAAAAAACATGTTGCCAGAACCAAAACCTCCGCAGGTATCGATGAGATCGGCGGATTCGGCGGAATGATGGCGCTCGACCTGACCGGAATCGAACATCCGGTACTGGTCTCGGGTACCGACGGCGTCGGCACCAAGCTGAAAATCGCCATGCTGCTGAACAAACATGATACCATCGGTATCGACTGCGTTGCAATGTGCGTCAACGATGTCATCTGCTGCGGCGCAAAACCGCTGCTGTTTTTGGACTACATCGCCTGCGGCAAGAACTACCCTGAAAAGATCGCAGAGATCGTTTCCGGCGTAGCAGAAGGCTGTGTACAGGCAGGATGTGAGCTGATCGGCGGCGAAACTGCGGAACATCCCGGTATGATGCCTGAGGACGATTACGACCTCGCCGGATATACCACCGGTATCGTCGACCGCTCGAAAGTCCTGGACAAGAATACCGAAGTGCCCGGCGACGTGCTGATTGCACTCCCCTCCTCCGGTGTCCATTCCAACGGCTTCTCGCTGGTCAGAAAAGTTTTCGACATCGAAAACGCTGATCTGAACACCGTTATCCCTGAACTGGGCGGCAGTCTCGGCGAGACCCTGCTTACTCCTACCAAAATTTACGTCAAGCCGATGCTGGCACTGTTTGACGAAGTCAACGTCAAGGCAGTCGCACACATCACCGGCGGCGGCTTCTATGAGAATATCCCGCGGGCACTGAAAGACGGCCTGTCTGCGAAGATTGCGGTTTCGGACGTCAAGGTCCTGCCCATCTTCAACCTGATCCGTGAAAAAGGCGGCATTTCGGAACACGATATGTTCAATACCTTCAATATGGGTGTTGGCATGGTTGCAGTTGTCGCTCCTGAGGACGCAGACAAGACAATCGAAACGCTGAAAGCAAACGGCGTCGAGGCTTACCGTCTCGGCGAACTGGTCGAAAGCGACGAGGGCGTTATTCTTTACTAAGGTATATCATTTCAAAGTAAAGGCGGAAGAGAAACCAGAGCGGTTTTTCTTCCGCTTTTTCGCGTTTGGGGCAAATATCCGGAATATATAACAAAAAACCTATTGACATTAAAGTAGATTTAATGTAAAATAGTATCAAAAAATTCATTTATTATTATGAGGTGAACTTTCTATACTGCTGATTGGGTCAGATTAACCCAATATACCAGTTATTCTGATTATATGAGTCAATGCGTTTTGGAAATGGGACATGCTTCAGGTTCAACGGATAATTCATCGTCTAAACACAATGTGATAAATGGTGAGATTTATGCTTAGATTCTCAAAGGTGAAGAAGTTTATCAGCCCAGCAGTAACGATATCGATGCGCTGCGTCAGAAATATTCGATATATTAAATTCATTTTGCCGGTATTGCTGATGATTGGTATTCTGGGCTGCCATGCCGACAGGGACAGTATAACTCCGACCGTCACCTTTAACAGCCGTCGCCTGACCGCCCTTTCGGAGGGAAATATCCGGTACTTTTCCGTCAGGGAAAAGCTGTACGGATGGAATCCGCAAAACACATCTGTCATCCTTTACGACAATGATTTTTTCTATAAAAATGAAGCGCGGTGCATGACCTCTCTGAATGGAAAAATCTATTCCATTAATTGGTATACCAAGGAATTGCTTGCTCTTGATCCAGACACCGGATCGGTGGAGAGTCTGGTGAATATACCGGCGGAGACAACGATCTGGAATTGGGATGGCAAGCTCTGCTGTCTGGCGATCGATGAATCGCAGCTTATGCAGGTTCAGATCTATGCAGAGGATGGGACACTCCTGCGCATCCTGCCGTTGGACGCACGGCTTGTGTTTCCCGACTGCGCGACGGGCGATTGGCTGTTTTATCAGTCCGGCTTTGCTGCGTCCAGCTACGCACTGAACCTGGAAACAGGCGAACGCCAACAGTTGCTGGATGGAGAGCCATGCGCGGTTTTGACCGTCCTCGATGAAAAACTGGTCATCCAAACGGAAGACGGGTGTATCTATTTGGACAAAAAAGGAAATCAAAGCGCCGTCTGCGGGGAGGAATATACCTGGTACGCAGGAGATGAAACGGCACAGTATTTCTCTTACCTGATGCAGCCGCACGCCGGGTTTGCCCGGGCATACGGCAGGCTTGAAGACGGAAAGATAGAGGCTGTCTTTTCGCTGAAAGAACCGGTTTTAGATCGTCAGATAGCGGACGGAGTTTTATATATGCAAGGCGACAGCTCGGTTTATCTGCTGTCCGACAGCTGCCGTCTGCTCGATGCCACCGGTGAAAACGCCGAAGCGGTGGAAAAAGCAAACAAAACGCGGATTTTTGAAAACGATGGGGATTCGCTGACCCTTGCCCTTACTCAGGACGACACCCTTTACCTGCTGAATCGTTCCTGACATAACCTCTCAAAGGCGGAAATGAAACCGGAAAGGAATGTCCAGTCAATGTTTTTAAAAATATCTGTTGTATCGGTTTTTCTTGCGTTGATTTCATCTATTTTAAGCGGATGCAGTTTCGAGCAAAATTCCGAACCAGCCGTACAGCGGCTTTATGGCATCAAATCGGTTTGCGATGCGGCAGGTACGGTTTATTTTGGGGTATATGACACCCTTTACCGCTGGGTGGAAAACGAAGGCAAGGCAGAAATCGCAGCCGAAGATTTCTTTTATAAGAATGAAAGACGGCGGATAGCTATCCTGGACGACAAAGTCTATACCGTTCGCTGGGATACCGGGATGCTGACGGTTTTTGACCCGGAGACCGGTGAAACGAAGGAACTGACCCAGGTCTTCGACTGGATAGAAGACGGCAGTTTCTGCGGAGATATCTGGGTGTATGATGGGCAAATCTGCAATGTCGGTCAGAACGGTTTTTCGGACAAGGCAGAAATCCGAATCTGGTCGGCCGACGGGCAGCTGACACAAACGATTCCATTATCGGTTGAATGGGTATATCCGTTATTCGCCTATCAGGAGTATTTCTTTTACCTTGAGTCGAATATTATGGGACCGGGTTACGCCATCAACCTGCAAACAGGAGAGGAAACCTACCTCGGCATCTACAGCCCATATACCATCGTGGATGGACAGCTTGCGGTCATTGAACAGGGCGTTTATGATGAAAACGGCGAATACCACTGGAAGAGCGAAGGCGACATCTACCTGATGGACAGGAATGGAAATCTGACGGCTTATCCTCCTTTAGAGGACGGCGTCTGGATAGAACTCGGCCGGTATTTCGGCAAAGATGGAACCGTTTGTCGGTACGACGAAGGAGAAACGGAGCCTCTGCTGGATTTTGGCAGACATACGCCGCCAGCTAAAATC
>DVLW01000110.1 GCA_018715285.1 Candidatus Faecivivens stercoripullorum
TTTTTTCTCTCTCGACGACTTCGCAAAACAGCTTGCTGTCCATAACCGTCGCTCCAACAACTTCCCGATGAGGCCTCTTGGCTGGCTTTCTCCTTCAGAGTTTACTGTCCAATATGTTTGACAAACCTACATATTCTTTGAATATAGAAAAAACCGGTTTTGCCTTCCAGGCAAAGCCGGTTTTCTGTTACACTCCATTCAAAGACCGCAGTGCTTCCACCACGTCATGTACTCCAACAATACGGATATTACCATACCTGCTTGTATCCAGTCCCTTAAGGGATGCTGCCGGAACAAGACAGCGTGTAAATCCCAGCCGCTGAGCTTCCTTAATCCGGTCTTCCAGCCGGATGACACTGCGCACCTCACCGCCCAGCCCAATCTCACCGATTGCCAGCAATCCTGCCGGTATCGGACGGTCCCGAAGCCCGGATACCAGTGCAAGGGCAATCGGAAGATCACAGGCTGGTTCATCCAGAAACAACCCACCGACGACATTGACATATGCATCCAATGCCGAGAAGGTATACCCCGCGCGTTTTTCCAGTACTGCCAGCAGCAGGCTCATCCGATTGTGGTCAAATCCAGTTGCCATCCTTCTCGGAGAAGCAAATCCCGATTTGGTCACCAGAGCCTGTACCTCAGCCAGAATCGGGCGACTGCCTTCAAGGACGCATACGACACAGGAACCGGATACCCCTTCCGGACGCTCAGACAAAAGCATCGCAGATGGATTGACAACCTGAGACAGCCCTTTCTCCTTCATCTCAAAAACCGCGATTTCATTGGTAGCACCATATCGGTTTTTGATTGCCCGCAGCATCCGGTAGGCATGGTTCTGTTCGCCATCAAACTGAAAAACCGCGTCTACCATATGTTCCAACATCCTGGGACCCGCCAGGTTTCCCTCTTTGGTTACATGTCCCACCAGAATAATCGGAATATCATTTTCCTTTGCCACGCCAAGCAGCGCATTGGTACATTCCCGAACCTGCGCCACACTTCCGGCAGAGGAACCCACTGCCGGAAGCATCATCGTCTGAATTGAGTCGATGACAACAACCTGAGGACGTTCAGAACCGATTGTCGCAATAACGGTATCAAGATCTCCACTGGAGAGGATAAATAACCCCTGTGCATCCACTCCCAGCCTTCTGGCGCGCAGATGCAGCTGTCCGGGTGACTCTTCACCTGACACGTACAGCACCTTCATCTTCTGCCCGAATGCCTGACAGATTTGCAGCAGCAAAGTAGATTTTCCGATTCCCGGGTCGCCGCCCAACAAGACCAGCGATCCCTTGACCAATCCGCCGCCCAGCACTCTGTCCAGTTCCGAAAGACCAGTTGTATACCGAATCGCGTCTCCGCCGGAAATATCTTCCCGTATCGAGCTGACCGGAGCCGGACGTGCAACACCGGTTTTGCCACGTGAAAAGGCGGCTGCCGTCCCTGTGAGCGGCGTGACGGCGGAAAAACTGTTCCAGGTACCGCAAACCGGACACTTGCCCATCCATTTTGCCGACTCATGCCCGCATTCCTGGCAGATATACAATTCCTTTTGTTTGGCCATTTTCTCCTCCCGTCCGCTTTATCCTCCGTCAAGCGACGCAGCCAGGACAAAAGCAAACTTTCTTTGATATTCTGCCTGCTGAAGCAGGGCACATTCCTCCGGATTGGAGATAAAACCACATTCAACCATCACCACTGGAGCCGGACAGTTGACCAACAGCCAGACATCACTGGTTGCCTTTTTCAGTTCCCGGGTATTATCCGGCTGAAGATACTGGATAATTCCATCCCGCAGCTGTCCAGCCAATTCTTTGGAAGCCGGGTTCTGTGTCCCATAAAACATCTGTGCACCCGAATACTGTGACTGGGTAAACTTATTCTGATGAATCATGATAACCGGAACGTTTATATCTTCCGACATCATGGCAAGTCTCGCCTTCAAATCCTCCCGCTTTTTCTCCCGGATGGTTCCTTCCCCACTGTCCAGACCGGTATCCTCTGTCCGTGTCAGAACAGGAATATACCCCATAACAGCAAGAAAATCACCCATCGGCAATGAAAAAGCAAGATTGATATCCTTCTCAATTACACCGCCAATCCCAATCGCACCGCCATCAAATCCGCCGTGCCCGGGATCGACAATAACTTTCTGACGGATATCACCAGTATACAACGCACGACCGGCCGCCGCAAGTGTTTCTTCGCCGCCCGCCTGCCGCAGCAGAGAAGCGCCGAAAATAAGGCCGGTCACCAGCAGCAGTATCAGCGATACCGCTGCCAGTGACCGCAGCTGTCGTTTTTTTCCAATTCCTGCCCCGATTTTGCTCATACTGACCGCCTCCCCACAAAAAAGGTATGCAGTCCGGTCTGACAAAATCCCAGCAAACCGTAAACAAATACAAAACTGGAAAAATCAATTATTTTTTAGCGCCCTTTTTACCCTTGGCGTTCTTGTTCTCGTAAACCAGCCGGGTGCCCAGAGAAATGCGCCGTCTGCCCAGCTCATAACCAATCCAGATAAATACAATGTACAAAAGCGGCAGCAAAATCATCAGAATGATTTTCGGCCAGCTGCATCCAGGTGTAGCGGCAGTTGCCTCAATCACCTCTTCATACTGTGTTCCTTCCATAATGACCATTTCCGGCATAGCCTCCTGCGGAGCTACGCTGTACGGATGAATCAGGTTAATCAGCGGCCAGACCGGACCATTCATCAGTCTGAACAGCCACAAAAAATCAAACAGGCCGGTGATCTTGGAAAACAGCAGCAAAATATCCGAAACCAGACCGGGAGCCAACGCCAGAAGGCCCATTTTCAGCGGTTTATAAGGGTCATATGTAGTTCTGCCAAACTGAATCAGGTTGGCGTCCTTATCACCCATTCCCCAGCTCTGGGCGTACAGCGTACCGCCGGTAACCAGCAGGCAAATAATCCCAGTCAACAGGATTCCCCAGGTTCCCTGCGCCATCAGTCCACCCATTGAAAAGACGATTACCACGCAGATTACATTACAGATACAAAGCGTTTTAATCAGCGAAACCGCCAGTTCTCCCGGACTGTTATGCAGTTGAACGCCGGTTGCAGGCTGCTGCTCTTTCTTATGAAACAATGCCATCTTGCTACCCCTTTCAGATCAATGACTCAGACATTTTTGCGGATAATACTTCCTTCCACCGGAGCTTCCGGTAAAAGAGAAACAGGGAATGAAAAAACCATTGCCGCATGCCTGGTATCCTCAATCGGGCTGCCTTCTTCATCCGTCATATCTCCGACAACAAAGCTGACCGGCTTATGTCCCGGCTGGAGCAATTCCAGTGTATCGCCCTGGACAAACTTATTTTTCTGGGTACAGATTACCCGTCCGTTTTCAACCCGGTCAACCAGCGCTACAATATCACAAATCCGGATATAACCTGCGCCTTCATACCGCTGTCCCTGTTCAGGGCGTCCAAAATAAAATCCGGTTGAATAATCACGGTGGGAAACCTTTCTCACCTCATCCATCAGCCATTCGGGCAGCGTCCAGTTTTCAGGGTCTTTCAGATATCCGTCGACCGCCATTCGGTAAGCATTGGTCACAACGCCTACATAGTAGGAAGATTTAGCGCGTCC
>DVLW01000111.1 GCA_018715285.1 Candidatus Faecivivens stercoripullorum
GGATTTTTGTCGGAGTTTTAATCTCTGTAAATTTTGACAGTTCCCCTAGGAACTGTCCGGTTCCGTTAGGAACCATTCGCATTCACTGCCCGGCGCGTTCGATCATGTTGTTTATTTCACGACCGAGCCCATCGGAACGTGGGCGACCAGCGCGAACTGGCCGCGCGGGCTCCGCGCTGCCGGGGATTTTTCATCGGAATGTTATCATCAGGAAACTGCCGCCGAAGCCGCTTCTTCCTCAAACTGCTTGGTATACAGGGTATGATAGTACCCTTTCTTGCGGAGCAGCTCTTCATGCCGCCCCTGTTCGATAATCTTACCGTCACGGACAACCAGAATCAGGTCTGCCTGCCGAATCGTAGACAGCCGGTGTGCAATCAGGAAGGAGGTTCGGTCCTTCAGAAGATAACTGATCGCGTCCTGAATCAGCTGCTCGGTCTGGGTGTCAATCGAGCTGGTCGCTTCGTCCAGTACGAAAATGGCAGGATTTGCCAGCACCGCACGTGCAAACGAAATCAGCTGCTTTTCACCGGTCGACAGACGGTCGCCGCCTTCACCGACATCCGAATCCCAGCCGTTTTCCAGCTTCTCGACAACTGTATCTGCCGATACCGCCCTTGCAGCCGCTTTGACTTCCTCGTCGGTTGCGTCCAGTCGGCCATATCGGATATTCTCCATAACGGTACCTGAGAACAGATGCGGACTTTGCAGAACGTAACCGAGACTCGAATGCAGCCAGAGCTGACTGCGCTCCCGGTAGTCCTTGCCGTCAATCAGAATCTGTCCTTCGGTCGGCTCAAAGAACCGGCAGGCAAGGTTGACAAGTGTCGATTTACCGGCACCGGTCTCGCCGACGATTGCAATCGTCGTACCCGCAGGAATGTGCAGGTTGAAGTGGCTGAGGATATCCTCGCCGCCGTCCGGATAGTGGAAGCTGACATCCTTAAACTCGATCTCGCCGCGGATGGGTTCCCAGTTCTCTTTCTTCGGTTCAAAGGCAGTACCGTATTTTTTGATGACTTCCGGCGTGTCGGTAATCATCGGCTTTTCGTCCAGCAGGTCCATGACCCGCTCGATGTTCGCCTGAGCAGAAATCATCTCGGAAATATTGCCGGCAATGTTCTGAATCGGCTCGAAAATACCGACTGCATAGGTGGTGAATGCCGACAGGGTTCCGATCATCATGACCCCTTCCAGAACCATGTGTCCGCCGCGGTTTAAAACAATCGCTGTAACGACGCTGGAAAGCAGCAGCACCAGCGGCAGGAAGATACCGCGGAGCCTCGCCGCACGGATACCGGCTATACGCATTTCAGAGGTCAGCTGCTTAAATTCATTGCAGTTCTGTTCCTCGATGACCAGCGTTTTGGAGGTCTTCGCACCCATGATGCCTTCGTTATAACCGGAGGTGATCTTGGAATTCTGTTTACGCACCCGGCGGTTCCACATCAGGATTCGTTTCTGGAAGTAAACCGTCAGCATCGCCAGTATCGGCACGACAACCATGACCATCAGCGCCAGCTTGACATTCAAAAACAGCATTGCAACAAATACGCCCAAAACGTAGCCAATCTGCCAGAGCATATCGGTCAGCTGCCAGGCAAGCATACCTGCAATTCGGTTGGTGTCGCTCATGACACGCGCCAGAATGTATCCGACCGGCGTGACATTATAATAAGAAAGCGACAATGTTTGCAGATGGACAAAACAGTCGTGCTTCATGTCACGGCCGATGTACATCTCGTTTTTCATCGATATCCGGCAGAAAATAATGGTGCCGATTGTCTGGAGAACAATCGCGCCGGTATAGGCCAGCGCAAACAGCCACAAGCCATCTGTCGTCTGCCCGACTACAAAGGTATTGATCGCGTACCGCTGGAACAGCGGCAGGCTGATATCAATCACCGCTGCCAGAATATTCAGCGAAAATACCACGATAAACGCCCATTTGTACGGCTTCATAAACCGACCCAGACGAAGCCAGGTCTTCCATTCAAAATTTTTGGTATAGTCCTTATCATCTATTCTCATTCGGACGCACCTCCTTCCGCGTCCAGTTCCTCTTCGCTGTCTTCCAGCAGTTCCCGGTCGGCAGCTGCCATCTGAATATCATAAATATCGCGGTAGATGCCGGGACGCGAAATCAGCTCCTGATGGGTGCCGATATCCGACACTTCCCCATCCTTCAAAACCAGTATCTCGTCCGCCTGCATCAGCGTCGTAATCCGGTGGGAAATCAAAATAACCGTTGCACTTCCCATCCGTTCTTTGAGTGCCGCACGGATTTTTGTATCCGTCTCGGCATCGACCGCTGAAAGCGAATCGTCAAAAATCATGACTGGCGCCTGCTGCATCAGCATCCGTGCAATCGCGACACGCTGTTTCTGGCCGCCCGACAGGGTAACGCCGCGTTCACCGACAATTGTATCGTACCCGTCGGTAAAGGTGTCAATTGCTTCATCTACGCAGGCAATCGCCGTCGCCTGACGGATGCCGCTTAAACCTGCTCCCGGACGGGTAATCGCGATATTTTCGCCAATCGTCCGCGAAAACAGGAACGGTTCCTGCAAAACAAGCCCGATATTGTGCCGCAGATAGTCCTGACGAATAGACCGAATGTCTACGCCGCCAATCGTAATCCGCCCCTGATCGGGTCCCAGATCATACAGACGATCCAGCAATGCCGCTACGGTACTCTTGCCCGAACCGGTTCCGCCCAAAATCGCAAAGGTCTTGCCTGCCTTGATGGTGAAATTCAGGTGAGATACGACCGGTTTCTGTCCTTCATACGAGAAGGTGACGTCCTCAAAAGTGATATCACGGTCCATCGGAGGCGTTGCAGCACCTTCCACGACCTTCTCTTCCTCCGACCGGAGAATGTAGGCTACACGGTCAATCGATACACCCGATTTACTCATCTCGGACAGGATGCGTCCGAGGCTTCTGATCGGCCAGGTCAGCGCCGAGTTATAACTGATAAACGCCAGCAGCGTTCCCAGCGAAATCAGCCCGTTCGCCGCAAATGCAGCACCTGCCGCGATAACCGCCATAATCTGAAGGCCGGTAATCAGGTCACCAAGCGCCCAGTAAACGCTCATCAGTTTGCCGAGTTCTACCCAAAGGGTGGAAAAACGCTGGTTTTTCTTATTGAACCGGTCGACTTCAAACCGCTCGCGTCCAAACGCACGGACTACCCGTACACCGGTCAGGTTTTCCTGTACCGCGGTCGAAAGAATGCCTTCCGCTTCGTCCGCTGTACGGAAACGCGCGCTGATTTTTGAATAAAAAATCAGCGAATAAAACAGTACAATCGGAATAAATACCGCCGAAATCAACGCAATTTTCCAGTTCATCGAGAACATGATGAACAGATAGTATATAATCATAAATACGATGCGGATGACTTCCAGCAGCTGGTTGGTGAAAAAGTTGCGGATGACTTCGACGTCGGATGTACAGCGCTGGATGATCTCGCCCGTCTGGTGCTTGACGTGCCAGGCGTACGGCAGCCGCTGAATGTGCGAAAACAATGCGTCACGCAGTCCTTTGACAAACCCTTCACTTCCCATTGCGGTCGCTGTACGGGTTCCAAAACTGCCGATGCCGCCGATTGCCGCTACGCCAATAATGCCGCCAGCCGCAATTAACAGCGTCTGTCCAACGTTTGCACGCAGTGCTTCAAGGGTGGTAAACTTCGCCAGCAGCGCCGGTAATGTATAATCCGATGTCCCCAGTATCGAGTCGATGGTTACGCTGATGATCTGCGGCGTGAGTGAGTTGCAGACGGTGCTCAGCACCGAACACAGGATTGCTGCCACAAAATAGCGGATATTTCCTTTCATGTACCGCGCCATCAGCGGAAAGTTGTTCTCTTTCTTCTGCTTCATGAGTTCTCTCCTTTCTGCTATAGAAATAGAGGCCGGAGCGGAATGCTTCCGCTGCCTGTTTGCCATGTTTCAATCTTTATAAATTTTGACAGTTTCCCTGAAACTGTCCGGTTCCGTAGGAACCATGCTCAGCACCGAATGAACACAGTTCGCCACCGTGAAATAGTCGATGAATGAAATTTGCCCGGTATTCCTTCTTTCCTTTATAAC
>DVLW01000112.1 GCA_018715285.1 Candidatus Faecivivens stercoripullorum
AACTGCGCCGGTTCTTTCATTTTATACCGCCACTGCTAACACAGCTGAGGCTTTTGTGTATCCGTAAATATTACGCAACCAGGAAGAACTTAACGAGGAAGAGCAGCGAAATGACATAAGTCAGAATCGAAACTTCCTTGAACTTACCGGTGAATACCTTGATAACGGTGTAGGAGATCAGACCCAGACCGATTGCATGTCCGATAGAACCGGAGATCGGCATTGCGATCAGCATCAGCGCAACCGGAACGACTTCCGACATATTGTCGAAATGGACGTTTTTCAGGCCGCTGACCATCAGGATACCGACATAAATCAGTGCGGAAGAGGTTGCAGCAGCAGGAATGATTGCAGCAATCGGAGCGATGAAGACACATGCGAGGAACAGGATACCGCAGGTCAGTGCAGTCAGACCGGTGCGGCCGCCTGCTTCAACGCCGGAAGCGGATTCGACAAAGGTTGTAACGGTAGAAGTACCAGTCAGCGAGCCGACAGTTGTACCGACTGCGTCAGAGAACAGAACCTCTTTCATCTTCGGGACGTTGCCGTCTTTATCCAGCATACCAGCGCGGCTGGCAGTACCGACAACAGTGCCGATGGTGTCGAACATATCGATCATGCAGAAGGTGATAATCAGGGTAATAACGGTGAACCAGCCGATCTGCGCAAGTCCTGCAAAGTTGAGTTTAAACAGGGTAGTGGAAGCCATATCGCCGAAAGCGGGAACAAAGGAGGCAGTTTCCAGAGAAGCGAAGGGGTTTACACCAAGTACAAATGCTTCACCAGCCCAGTAGATGACACATGCAGCCAGCATACCCAGGATAACCGAGCCCTTGACGTTTTTATGCGCCAGGATGACGATGACAAACAGTCCGACAAACATCGTGATAACCGTCAGAACCATCTGGGGATATGCACTGCCCATATTGTCATGTGCAAGGCCAGCTGTCAGCGAACCGAAGAAATCACGCATGACATAGAAGCAGTTGCCCTGATCGTCATACACGCCGACATTGGAGCCAACGCCGATATTCAGCAGCATCAGGCCGATTGCAGGAGCAATACCCATCCGGACGCCCAGCGGAATAGCATCGACAATCTTGTCACGGATGTTGAGGACCGACAGGACGATGAAGACGATACCTTCAATGAAGATAATGCACAGCGCTGCCTGGAAGGATTCCAGATAGCTCAGTCCGGTCAGACTGACGGTATTTGCGACAACAACCGCAAAAAAGCTGTTCAGACCCATGCCAGGAGCAAGGCAGAAGGGCTTGTTGGCCAGGAATGCCATTGCAAACATTGCGATTGCCGAAGCAATACAGGTTGCCAGGAAGACACCGTTCCACAGCGCGCTGCCAACATCCCAGTTGGTCAACAGATTAGGGTTGAGGGCGATGATGTAAGCCATCGTCATGAAGGTCGTGATACCGGCGACGATTTCAGTACGTACCGATGTACCATTCTCCTTCAGCTTGAAGAGCTTTTCCAAGGGTAAAACCTCCTTAAGAAAATAAAGAATAACATTGTTTGAGAAATTATTTTATTTTCCCCAAACCCAACATTTTTATTATAGTATGAATTTGACGAATTTGCAAGCATTCCGGGAATAATAAATGAATAATGTGAAGACAAAGCGAATATTGTTATAGTTTTATCTGTCAGAAATTTGCATTTATATGTATTAACCAGTTCACAGATCACCGCTTTAACGCAGCATTTATCTGTGCTATACTGAAACAGGAGAATGTCGGAAGATGGAATATCCTCAGAAAAGGAAGATGTTCTGTGCAAAAGAAAAAGGTCTGTCCCAAATGCGGAATTCCACTGGAAGGGACGGCTTGTCCGGTATGTGGTGAAAAAACAGGCGCAAAGGAATTTATTCCACTGGAAAGCAGCGGCTTTTCCCGCGGCAACCTGCGTCTGCTGGGCATTTTAGGCGGTGTGGTAGCGGTATTGGCGATCTGTGCGTTATTGCTGCTTACGTTTGGTTCTCAGCAGCCGGAGGAAAGCAGCAGTGTCTCGTCAGCTTCGGAAGAATCCTCTCAGGTGGAGCCTTCAGAGGTCGAACTGCCCGATTCGCTGCTGGATGAGTAATGAGCGGATGCGGCAAGGTAAAAGACATAGAAAAACGGGGGTAAGCGAACTTACTCCCGTTTTTGTCTTATATAGGATTATTTTTTCGCAACACTGATCCGGTTAAGTGCCCGTTTCAGCCGGATTTCTGCCTGATCCATTTCCTGTTGGGATTTGGCGGCTTCCCGGTCTTTACGGGCCCGTTCAGCAGCTTTCTGTGCTCTTTCCAGGTCGATTTCATCCTGCCATTCGCAGGCAGTCGTCAAAACCGTAACCGTATTGTTGCCGACTTTCATAAATCCGCCGGTGATTGCTGCGAAACGTGGCTGCGCATTCGCAAACTCAACCTTCATTTTGCCGATGGTCAGCGGAGTGACCAGCTTCTGATGATTGGCCTGAATGCCGATATCGCCGCTTAATGCCCGTACCAGCAGGAAGGTCGCTTCACCGTCATAGATAATGCGGTCAGGGGCGACGATCTGCAATTTAAACGTGTTCATCCGACCGCTCCTTTAAGCGTGCCCGGATTTAGCCTTTTCAACCGCTTCATCGATTGTGCCGACAAAGAGGAAGGCGGACTCGGGCAGGTTGTCGTGCTTGCCTTCGATAATTTCCTTAAAGCCGCGGAGGGTCTCAGACAGCGGGACATATTTGCCCTGCATACCGGTGAACTGTTCTGCGACGGTAAACGGCTGGGAGAGGAAGCGCTGGATTTTACGCGCTCTGGCAACCGTCAGCTTATCTTCTTCCGACAGCTCGTCCATACCCAGAATTGCGATGATATCCTGCAATTCCTTGTACCGCTGCAAGGTAGCCTGAACCGCTCTGGCAACCTCGTAATGTTCCTTGCCGACAATGGCAGGGGAGAGGATGCGGGAAGTCGATTCCAGCGGGTCAACAGCCGGGTAGATACCCAGCGATGAAATGCTTCTGGAAAGAACGGTGGTTGCGTCCAGATGTGCAAACGTCGTAGCAGGTGCCGGGTCAGTCAGGTCGTCAGCAGGGACATAGACTGCCTGAACCGACGTGATGGAGCCTTTTTTGGTGGAGGTAATCCGTTCCTGCAAAGCACCCATCTCAGTCGCCAGCGTAGGCTGATAACCAACCGCAGAAGGCATACGTCCAAGCAGTGCGGATACCTCGGAACCAGCCTGGGTAAAGCGGAAGATGTTGTCGATAAACAGCAGTACGTCCTGATTTTCTTCGTCACGGAAGTATTCTGCCATCGTCAGACCCGAAAGACCGACTCTCATTCTTGCTCCGGGCGGTTCATTCATCTGGCCATAAACCAGCGCAGTCTTGTTGATAACGCCCGATTCAATCATTTCATTATACAGGTCATTGCCCTCACGGGTACGTTCACCGACGCCTGTAAAGACCGAAATGCCGCCATGCTGGGTTGCGACGTTGTTAATCAGCTCCATAATCAGAACCGTTTTACCAACGCCTGCACCGCCGAACAGACCGATTTTACCACCTTTCTGATAAGGTGCAATCAGGTCGATGACCTTGATACCGGTCTCGAGGATTTCCGTCGAAGTGACCTGTTCCTCAAAGGACGGAGCCGGACGATGAATCGGAAGACGTTTTTTGATATCGGGAGCCGGTTTGTTGTCGACCGGTTCGCCAAGCAGGTTAAAAATGCGTCCGAGGGTTTCCGGACCGACCGGAACGGTGATCGGGGAACCGGTATCCACTGCTTCGACGCCACGGCGCAGACCGTCGGTCGAACTCATCGCGATGCAGCGGACGATATCGCCGCCGATATGCTGAGAAACCTCAGCGACCAGCGTTTTACCCTCATTTTCGATATGGATCGCATTCAGCAGATTGGGCAGATGGTCGGCCTCAAACCGGATATCGAGGACAGGTCCGATAATCTGGACGACCTTGCCAATATTTTTCTCTGGCATGAATATCTCCTTTCATACCTGTATTTTTTGATATACGCCGTTTTGAAAACGGCAATCCTCGTCACTGGGCAGCATTTGCACCCGAGACGATTTCGGTCAGTTCCTGGGTAATCGCAGCCTGTCTAGCGCGGTTGTAGCTGAGCGACAGGTTCTGGATCATCTCTTCTGCGTTGCCGGTTGCAGCTTCCATTGCGGTACGTCTTGCGCCCTGTTCAGAAGCATAGCTTTCGGTAATCGCGCCGTAGATGATACCCGTCATATACTGCGGGATAATGGAAGAAAAGACCGTCTGTGGGCTGGGATCGTAGATAATGGCAGCGGTACTCGCACGGTTGACAGCCGAATGCATCGAAAGCGGCAGAATATCCAGAATCGACGCTTCCTGATTCAGGGCGGTCACAAACTGGGTAAACAAAATTCTGACCCTTCCGATTTCCCGGTTCTGCCACATCCGCAGAACCTGACGGGTGATCTGTTGTACAGTAGACACTTTGAGCTGTTCTGCCAGCCCGGGATATTCCGCAACCATCTCCACATCCGGGTTATGAGCATATTTTTCAATAGCCTTGCGCCCGATGGCGATCATCTTTGCGCCCTGAAAATCCGGCTGTTCAGCCGCAAGACGGAAGATATTGGCGTTGTATCCGCCGGCAAGCCCGCGGTCTCCGGCGATTACGATATACAGCGCCGGTTTTCCTTTTGGCGCATGGCTGTAAATCGTTTCTGAACCATCCATTTCACTTGCTAGGTCAGAAACCGTTTTATACAGGACATTGAAAAACGGGCGTGCGTTTTCCGCGCGTTCCTTGGCCCTGCGGAGCTTGGAAGAGGAGACCAGTTCCATCGCCTTGGTGATCTGCATCGTACTTTCGACCGACTTGATCCGGCTTTTGATATCCTTCATCGAAGCGCCCATCAACGCACCTTCTTTCCGTTTTTATCCATTGTTAAATTTCCCCACGAAAACAGACAGCGCGTCCTTGAGCTGGCTTTCCGTTTCAGCGCTCATCACACCGGTATCCCGGATAGCGGTGCTGATTTCAGGATGGGTGGAACTGATGAATGCGAACAGTTCCTTTTCAAATTCTGCAATCCGGTCGATCGGAATCGACGCAAGGTAATTATTGATAACTGCGTAGATAATGATGACCTGGTCTTCAACCGCAACCGGCGAATTTTCGCCCTGTTTGAGGACTTCGACAATCCGTGCACCCTGATCCAAGCGTTCTCTGGTATCCTTATCCAGGTCAGAGCCAAACTGTGCAAAACTCTCCAGCTCACGATACTGGGAGTACGCCAGTTTGAGGGTACCGGAAACTTTTTTCATAGCCTTGATCTGTGCATTGCCGCCGACACGGGAAACCGAAATACCGGGGTTGACAGCCGGCCGGATACCAGAGTTAAACAGCTCTGTTTCCAGGAAGATCTGGCCGTCGGTAATCGAAATAACGTTGGTCGGGATATATGCCGAGACGTCGCCAGCCTGTGTTTCGATAATCGGCAGTGCCGTCAGCGTACCGCCGCCCAGCTCAGGCGACAGGCAGGCCGCTCTTTCCAGCAGACGGGAATGGAGGTAGAAGACGTCGCCGGGATATGCTTCACGTCCCGGAGGCCGTTTGAGCAGCAGGGAAAGTGCACGGTAAGCGACTGCGTGCTTGGACAGGTCGTCATAGATGCACAGGACGTGCTTGCCCTTGTGCATAAAGTATTCACCCATTGCACAGCCTGCATAAGGTGCGATATACTGAATCGGGGCGAGTTCCGACGCAGTAGCCGACACGACGATGGTATAATCCATTGCGCCGTTTGCGGTCAGCGTCTCGACGACGCCTGCGACGGTCGAACGTTTCTGGCCGATTGCGACATAGATACAGATAACGTCCTTGCCCTTCTGGTTGATGATGGTATCCAGCGCGATAGCGGTCTTACCGGTCTGACGGTCGCCGATAATCAATTCACGCTGTCCGCGTCCGATCGGAATCATCGAGTCGATAGCCTTAATACCGGTCTGGAGCGGCTGATGAACGCTCTTACGTTCAATGATGCCGGGAGCCGGAGATTCAATCGGACGGGTTTCGGTGGTAAGGATAGAGCCCTTGCCATCGATAGGCTGACCAAGCGGATTTACAACACGGCCGAGCAGTGCGTCACCGACCGGAACTGAGACGATTTTTCCGGTTCTGCGGACGGTATCGCCTTCCTTGATGCCGGAATCAGAGCCGAGCAGTACTGCACCGACAAATTCCTCTTCAAGGTTGAGCGCCATACCATACACTTCACCCGGGAACAGCAGCAGCTCACCGGCCATGCAGTCCTGCAGGCCATAGATGCGCGCGATGCCGTCGCCTACGGTGACAACTGTACCGGTATCGGTCATGGTTGCCTTTGCTTCATAGTTTTTGATCTGAGCTTTGATCAGCTGGGTTATTTCTTCGGGGCGCAATTCCATTTGGGTTTGAACCCTCCTAACTGATTGGACTTAAAAAGATAGAAACTTAAGTTACAACACAATGCGGGTAAGATTTCTGCGCAGGCTGTCCAGCTGTTCCCGGACAGAACCATCCAGTTCATGTCCGTCATACTGCAGCAGAACGCCGCCGATCAGCGAAGCATCCACCTTGTTTTGCAGCAGGACATTTTTACCTGAAAGGGCAGAGAGCCGCGCAGAAAGCTTTTCGATCTGCTGGCCGGTCATCGGGACAGCAGTTACCGCTGTTACCGGCAGAATATTGTGATAATCGCGGTAAAGTGCCGTAAAGGCCTGCTGAATCTGAGGGAAAAATCCTGCTCGCTGTTCATCCGCAAGAATCCTGAAAAAATTATACAGGATAGGCTCTACCTTGCCGGAAATCGTTTCTTTAAGCATCTGAGCCTTTTCTTCACGGGTCACGGCAGGGGAGGAAAGCAGCGTCAGGAAGAGCGGCTGTTCACTGAAAACCGACGAAAGGGTATCCAGCTCATTTTTCGTTTCTTCCAGCAGGTTTTCCTCGACAGCAGCGTCAAAAAGTGCCTGAGCGTACACTTTCTGGATCAATTCTGCCATTGCTGTTCACCTACATTTTCGATGAATTCGTCGATCATTTTGCGGTGGGAATCAGCATCCAGTTCTTTGTGGATGACGTTTTCCGCAGCCTGCAGCGCAAGATCGGCGATCTGGTTTTTCACTTCGTTGAGCGCCTGTTTCTTTTCGATAGCAGCCTGTTCATCCGCACGCCGGATAATCTCGGAAGCATTCTGTCTTGCTTCGGCGATCATCGCATCAGAGCGCAGCTGTGCGCGTCCGGTAGCACTGCGGACAATGGCATCGGCCTCTTCTTTGGCGTTTGCCATCTTCTGTTCATACTGCTGTTTCAGGCTGTTAGCGTCAGCGTTGGCCTCGTCCGCCTTTTTATAGGTGTCCTCGACCTCAGCCTGACGCTGGGCAAACATCCTTTTAACCGGCTGGTAGAGGAACTTCTTCAGAATAAAATAGTCAATGACGAGGTTGACAAGGGTAAAGAGCAACTGCCAGCCGCTGACACTGAAAATTGATTCGGTCATAGACTTTTAACCGTACCTTTCTTTGAGCGGTGGAACTGTTCTTTCATCCGTCTGTGAATCACAGCAGCGGGTTGAAGAACAGCAGCGCAAGCGCGATAAACAGACCGTAAATACCGGTCGTCTCGGCAATCGCACAACCGATCAGCATGGTTTTGGTAACGATACCCTGGCTTTCAGGCTGTCTTGCGACTGCCTCGACTGCTTTACCTGCCGCATAACCTTCACCGATACCAGGGCCGATACCTGCGATCATAGCCAGACCGGCGCCAATTGCGGAAGCTGCTTTAATCAAAGTGATGCCGTCGATATTGTTCATAATTCATTTCCTTTCTGTGCCAAAACGTTATTTTAAAAAGGCGTTCGCTCAAGGCCGCTTACGATGACAGATACCTCAAGCGATGTCGTCCGAAGGACCAGTATTGGAGATATATGCCATTGTCAGCATACAGAAGATAAACGCCTGCATCACACCACTGAACAGGTCAAAATACAGTGATAATATCGCCGGAACACCGACCTCAAGGATCGGAATCGGGATATGGATCATCGAACTGAGCGACCCCAGTGCGGTATATACCAGCGACATGATGATACTGCCGCCGAGTACGTTGCCGAAATGACGCAGGGACATCGACATGGGCGTGGTTACAATACCAATCAGGTTAATCGGAGTCAAAATCTTGACCGGTTCGGTAAAGCTCTTGAGATATCCGGTAAAACCGCTGTATTTGAAACCGA
>DVLW01000113.1 GCA_018715285.1 Candidatus Faecivivens stercoripullorum
TGGATAGTATAGCACTTATTTCTATAAATTACAAGGGATTTCCTATCATTTTAGAATGTATTCACAAATATAACACATTCTTTTCGTGCGTTTAACCGTATATTCACTTTAGGGACGTCATTTCAAGGAAAAAGGAAGCTGGTTGTTTGTATTTTTTCATAAAATATAAATTATTTTTTGGAATTGCTGACAAATCGTACTCAAATCCCTTGCCATCTTCCAGTCATTATGCTATTATAAACGTGCAACTTCCTTCATTACCTTTCACTTTCCCTGTTTTGAACCGTCGTTTTTACGACGGTTATTTTTTTGCCCACAGATCTTTTCGCACTCAGGACAGCCCATAATATCCGCACAGCAGCTCTACCCGTTCCAGTGCCATCTCGGGCGGCACCCACAAATCCGGCTCTACACCATAGCCGTCCGGATTTCCCGTTTTTTCAACCTGCTGCAATTTGATTCCCCACTGCACTTGCAGCCCGGAACCGGGCAGCCAGACATTGACGGTATTGGAAGTCAGGATGGCGCCTTTAGTGGTACTGCCGACGGTCAGGGTATTGGTCACCGAGCGCAGCTGATTGACCATACTTTCACCGATATCCGCCGTTTGACCGTCCTGCAAAACAAAGGTTATTCCGTCGCGGTAATTGAGCAGGCCGTCCGAATAATCGGTATACCATCCAGTTGCCAGCACAAAATTCAGCAGATATTTATTCAGCGGCGTCAGCCTTGCCGCATAAGAAACCTTCACATCCGGGTTCATACCGGTAAACCCGGCAAACCAACCGCGGAAATAACTGTCACTTCCACCGCTGTTGGAGCGAAAATCCCATACCAGCAGCGAAACATCCCTGTAATCCGTCCCAACCCTTGACAGTGCATCCAGCTGAACCGAGTGCTGGTCATCATCCGCCAGCATTGAACGGGAAGCCAGCAGCGGCGCACCGTTTGACAGTTCGGTTACGCTGAGTACGGTATCCTCCAGACTGGTGCATTCCCATTTCTGCCAGTCAATTGATACATTCTTCCCATCGATGACCGCTTCATCCGGCAGCTTCCCGGCCTGTTCATCGGTGACCACGGCGGCGAGTGTATAGCAAAGCCGGCCATCCGGTGCAATTGATGGCCGAATCCACTCCGAATCCACATCTTCCGCCTGTTCAGGCGTATCAAAATATACATCCGAAAACCAGGTTTCATACTGGTTCTGCACCATTGGCACGCCGCCGATCTTCAGATTATTGTCGGTGACCACTTCTTTGACGCATCCGACCGCTTCAATCAGCTGTTCAGGTGTAACCGTTCCGTCCGGCAGAGCGTCCAGTGCTTCATCTTCCAGCCGGTCGAACACTTCTTCTCCGCCAAAGTAGTCATATCCGACGTATCCTTGCCGCAGCAGCCGGAAAAACATCTGTATATCCTGCCGTGCCGTTTCATTGGACATCTGTTCAGGGGTATCCTGCGGCGGCGTGGAAAGCTGTTCCATCTCCTCCTGGGTGAAGGTATCTTCCCAGTCGAAAACGCCGTCTGCCCATTGTTCTTCAAATGGCAGGAACTCCTCATTATAGATATCTTCTTTCCGGTCGTTGACCGTTTGAAGGAAACTGTCCAGCTGCTGGCGGCGGGCAGTGGATACGCTGTCAGATGCCGTCTGGGATTCCCCACTGTCAGATGACTTTTCAGCTGATGGAGTACGGCAGCCGCCCAGCAGAACCGATGCGCAGATTGTCCCGGTGAGTATTGCTGTGAGGATGCGCCGTCGTTTGTATGTGAACATACCGATTTCCTCCCTGATACAAACATGAATCTGTTTACATTCTAACACAGATCACCCCAAAAGTCCACGAAAACCCCAATCTGACCGCACTAAAAACGGGAGACAGCCGCATAGCTGTCTCCCGTTTTTTAGTTAAGATACCTGTTCATTCTTTTTCTTGCTGCCACGTTCAAAGATCAGACGGAAAATCAGTCTGACCAGCGGTCCGCAGTAAAACATCTGCCAGCAGATTGCCATCGGGAAGTTCATTGCCTAGGTCTGTACCCAGGTACCGAAGCTCGGTTCTTTGAACAGCAGCGTTGCAACACCGCTCATAATCGGGCACATGATACAGCAGATGCAGATCGAGATGGCATATGTAATCACCTGCGGCCGGTCATCCGGTCTTACGACGGTAAAAGCCAGCTTTCCGGCGACTTTCCCAACGATAAAAAATTCCAGCACAAAGGCAATCGGAACCATAATCGGCAATTCATGCAGTGCAAGGATAAATGTCTGTCCGCTGACGCCGCCGGTATTGAGTGCGACATTGTAGACAACCATTCCGTACACCATAATCACCGCCATAATAACGGTATAGACAAAGTCCTGCAATTTGTTTTTTGGCATAAAAATTCTCCTCATCCAAATTTTGCGCAATAAAAAAGGACACGAAACTTTCGTCTCGTGCCCTGACTGCGACTACCATTTACTTTTATCAGTATAGCATATTTTTTCTGACGGCATAACACCACACTTCGACGTTTTTCACGCCGCCATTTCAGAAAAAAGTAGATAATTTTCCGATGTACTCAGCCTGCGCCTCTGCTTCCCTGACCCGGGAACATTTCCTGCTGTCCTGCCATCCGAACAAACAGATTCGGGTCCAGTTCATCGGTGATATTGAGGAAACCTACCAGCACGGTAAAATGACCGCTGAAATTTTTACGCAGGGTAAAAGGAAACACCCGGTGTGCAGCCTGAGCAAAGCTCAGATCGGTAATCGTCCCTTCCGAAGAAGCAACCACCACAACCGCCGGTCTTCCCGACGCAAACCAGCCGACGAACTTTTCCATCAGTTCCCGATCACCGCTGTATCTGGGCAGATCACCATCCAGCTGATACCAGAACTCAGTTTTCGGAACCAGGCCGACAATTTCAGACGCAGTTGCCGCCGAGGTTTCACTCGTCTGGATATGCCGCCCCAGCTCACCGATGGCCGCATACACTTCCTTATTTTCCTTTAAAAGCTGTATATTCATTGTTCGCCTCCTGTACCCGGTTAACGGATGCGCCGCAGCCGCCAGCCGGTAAAGCAAAGCGGCAGGGCATAAAAAGTCTGCACTTTTCATAAGCCCTGCCGCACCATATCCAACGATCGAACCAATAAAACCGCATCAGACAGTAAGACGGCATGTCTGTACAAACAGAATACCCCACTGATGGTTGTACTTTATTATAGCACCAGAACCGAAAATATGCAATAAACATTCTCACGAACATCTGGCAAAAAAACTATTTACAATAACAAAATCTGTTCATCAATTACAATCTGTGTTTGCGCATCCATCCGCAATTTTTGTACCATAAGAATATTTTACCATAAAGAAATTTTTGTTCAAAACACCGCACAGTTTACATACGAAGTCTGAAAAAGCAAGATTTTTGCTTGATGGAAGATTTTACAGGGCATATGATTTTTTTAGATGAATTTACACACGCTTGATTTTTTAAATAAAAACGGCTTTTATACTGGGTGACGTTGAAAGGAGTGAAGTTCATCAGAATGGACAAGATCACGTTAAAAGGCATTACCAAGGCCTACGGCAAGAATCCGCCGGTTATTGAAAACCTGAATCTCGACATCAAGGATGGCAGCTTCACAGTACTGCTCGGCCCGTCCGGATGCGGCAAATCGACTGTACTGAGAATGATTGCAGGACTGGAAAAGACAACGGAAGGTGACGTTCTGATTGACGGCGTCAGCGTACGGGATGTAGAACCGGGTGACCGGAATATCGCGATGGTATTCCAGAACTACGCGCTCTACCCGACTATGACAGTTCGTGAAAACATTGAATTCGGACTCAAAAACATGAAGGTTCCCAAAGAGGAACGCAAAGCCCGCATTGCGGAAATCGCCGAGATGGTCGGCTTAACCGAATACCTCGACCGTAAACCCGCAAACCTTTCGGGCGGTCAGCGTCAGCGTGTTGCACTGGCACGTGCAATCGTCAAAAAACCCGCGGTATTCCTGATGGACGAACCGCTCTCCAACCTGGACGCAAAACTCCGCACCCAGATCCGTACCGATCTGATTGAGCTGCACCAGAAGCTGAAAACAACCTTCGTCTACGTCACCCACGACCAGATTGAAGCAATGAGCATGGGCACTGACATCGTCCTGCTCGATCACGGCAAGATTCAGCAGCATGATTCTCCCGATCAGCTGTATGCAAATCCCGCAAACGTCTTCACCGCACGCTTTATCGGATCGCCTCCGATGAACATCCTGCCTGCGGAAGCAGCTGGCGAAAAGCTGGAAGAGAACATCGTCAAAATCGGATTCCGTCCGGAAAAAGCGCACCTCATCAGTGAAAACGACAACGCCGGTGCTGATACGATTGTCATCGACGGTGAAGTCGTCGCACGTGAGATGCTGGGCGACCAGATTCTCTACAAACTGCGCACTCCCTACGGAAACATCTCGGTTAAGGACTTCGGCGACAGCCAGTTCGGATACGGAACCCATAAAGTCGCCATCGCGGTCAAGGATACCGCCTGCTTTGACTCACAGGAAAAACTGCGCGGCTTCGGGCTGGAAAAGGAGTGAGTCAGATGCTGCGAATGGAAAAAATTGCAGCAGGGGCACGGATTCAATCGGCTTCCGGGACTCAGCTGCGTAAAAAGAGCCTTTTGGCCAGAATCCTGACCGCCATGCGTCCCTACCTGATGGTGGCACCGGCGATGGTTGTATTCGGAGTATTCATCATCTACCCGATCTTCTATATGATCTACCTCAGCTTCTTTGACTGGAATCTGATCGGTGAGATGAAATACATCGGGCTGGAAAACTACACCGATATGCTCGGTGACAAAGACTTCTGGCAGGTACTGGGCAACTCGGTCTATTACATGGTAATGGTGGTTATCTTCCAGATGGTATTTTCCCTTCTGCTGGCGGCCTACCTCAACCGGAATACCCGTACCAACCGGATTTTGCAGAGCATCGCCTTTACCCCTTACATCACCTCGATGGTTTCGGTTGCATTCATCTGGATGTGGCTGATGGACAGCGACTACGGCCTGCTCAACTATCTGCTCAGCCTGATCGGCATCGACCCGATTGGATGGCTGTCCGACCCCAAGGTCGCGATGAACTCACTGGTTCTGGTTTCCACCTGGAAAGGTCTTGGATACAACACCATCATTATTATCTCGGCAATGCAGTCGGTTCCCGGATATCTGTACGAAGCTGCTGCGCTGGATAAGACACCCAAATGGAAAGCATTCTGGAAGATCACCCTGCCGATGATCTCTCCGACCCTCTTCTTCCTTGCGCTGATGAACATTATCGCGGCGCTCAAGGTCTTTGAAACGGTCAACATCATGACCCAGGGCGGACCGATGAACTCGACCAACACGCTGGTTTACAGCATCTACCAGTACGGCTTTGACTACTTCAAGATCGGATACGCTTCAGCACTGGGTGTTGCGCTGATGGTTGTAATCGGCTTCTTCACGCTGATCTACTTCCGCGTACTCAGCAAACGGGTCTACTACAATTGATCCGGCAGAAAGGATATGCACATGACTTCAATACAAAACAGGCTGCACCCGGTACGGGTCAAACCGGTCAAACTGATCGGAACCATTCTTCGCTGGTGCCTCAATGCCTTTATTGCACTGCTCTTCTTCATCCCGTTTTACTGGATGTTCATCACCTCGGTCAAAACGCTGGGACAAACGCTGATTACACCGCCCACCTTCTGGACATGGGAGCCGCAGTGGAACAACTTCAGTGTCGTATTTGAGAAGGTTGACGTCTGGGGAATGCTGGGCAACTCGCTGATTGTAACAGCCGGTACGCTCATCTGCCAGTGCCTGACGGTTATTCCGGCGGCATATGCATTCGCCCGGTACAAGTTCAAAGGTGCCAAGCTGCTGTTCGGCATCACGCTGGCAACCATGATGATTCCCTCTCAGCTGATCTTCCTGCCGGTTTACCTGATGTTCAGTAAATGGGGTATGATTAACACCTACTGGTCGCTGATTCTTCCTTCTGCATCCAGTGCGTTTGCAATCTTCATGCTCCGGCAGACCTTCAAGCAGGTTTCGGAAGAACTTCTGGAAGCGGCGCGTCTGGATAAGGCAGGCGAGCTGAAAATCATCACCAAGATCATGCTTCCATTGGCACGTCCGACCGTCGTCACCCTTGCAATGCTGACCTTCATCAGCATCTGGAACGACTACTTCTGGCCGCTGGTCATGACCACCAAGGCAGACGTCCGTACCCTTCCGGTCGGTATCGCATCGCTGAGAATGACCGAAAGCGGCGTCAACTATCAGATCATGATGGCCGGCAACGTCATTCTGGTCATCCCGGTACTGGTTGTCTTCTTCTTCGCGCAAAAACAGATTATCAAAGCATTCACCTACACCGGTGTCAAATAATCTCTCACCCCTTATTTATCCGGCTCCGTAATGGAAGCCTGTATAAAACGCATACCAACATAACAAAAAGAAAGAAAAAGCGGTATGCGGTCGCATGAAAGGAAAGGTAATAACAATGAAAAAATTTGCATCTATCTGTCTGATTGCCGCTATGATGGTTTCGATGAGCTCCTGTGCTTCTGAAAGCGGTTCTTCCTCCGGTTCTTCTTCCAGCAGCTCCTCTTCTTCCACTGCTGCTTCCTCCGACGCTTCCCAGACAGCTGAAAGCACCAGTTCTTCCGACAACGGCGATACCATCGAGCTGACCTACTGGTACGCATGGACCGACAAGATTCAGGAAAACAACGAAAACCTCGTTGCTCAGTTTAACGAAACCGTCGGCGCTGAAAAAGGCATCCATGTCACCGCTGAATACCAGGGCACCTATGATGACGTTCATCAGAAACTCCAGGCTGCCTATGTTGCAGGTGATACACCCGATGTCAGCGTCATGGAAATCGGTTCGGTCGGTACCTTTGCAAGAAACGGCGTACTCCAGCCGCTGGATGAGTACTTTGAGCGGGATAACATCGACACCAGCGACTTCTTCGAGGGCCTGATGATTAACTGTGAAGTTGACGGCAGCTATTATGGTCTTCCTTACCTGCGCTCCACTCCTATTCTGTACATGAACACCACTCTGCTGGAACAGGCTGGTCTGGATACCGCCGGTCCTGCAAACTGGGATGAACTGGCTGACTACTGCCGCACTGTCAAGGAAAAGACCGGTGCTTACGGCCTGTCGATGTACAGTTACGTCTGGACCTTTGAAGCTTTCCTGATGGAACAGGGCACCTCCGTTCTTAACGAAGATGAGACCGCCTGCAACATCGATACCGATGAATGCCGCTATGTCATGCACTTCTTCCAGGACCTCATCAACGAAGGCGTTGTCCGCTGCGTAGCCGGTGAGGACTCCAGCAAGGTTGATACCGACTACATCAACCAGAATACCGCTATGTGGATGACCTCCACCGCAAACCTGACCAGCGTCCTGTCGGTTGCCGAAGAGAACGGCTTTGAAGTCAACACCTGCTACATTCCCGCAGGCGAAACCTACGGCGTACCGACCGGCGGCTGCAACCTGATTATGCCTTCCAGCCTGACCGACGAGCACAAGGATGCTGCATGGGAATTCATCAAATGGATGACCGCTACCGACCAGTCTGCATACGCTTCCGCTTACACCGGATACGTTCCCAACTCCAAGAGCGCTGCTGCAACCGAAACCATCACCAGCCTGTGGGAAACCACTCCCCAGTTCAAGGTTGCACTTGACCAGCTGGAACTCTACGGACAGGGCCGTCCCAAGACCACCGCTTATGCTCAGGTTGAAGACGAACTGGTTGCAATGATGGACGCCTGCTGGGTCAACGGTGCGGATGTTGATTCGACCGTAGCTGAGACCGCTGCTACCATCAACGAACTGCTGGCAGACGCTAACTAATCCGTTACAGATACTGACATCAAAGGGGCGGCACCAGCTGCCCCTTCGGTATTGAGCGGCAGATAATCAATAATCAGACCATTATACAGACGCAAATTATCAAGGAGTTTTTACCATGAAACATAAACTGATTGTTATCTCACTGGACGCACTTCAGACCGATGACCTTCCGCTGCTGGAATCTCTCCCTTACGCTTCCCAGTGGATGAAAAATGCCTGCATCGCACGCAACGTCCATGAAATCTATCCGACCCTTACCTACCCGATTCACACCACACTGATTACCGGTGTTTATCCGGAAACTCACGGCATCATCCACAACCAGAAAGCATCCCTGACCCCTGATGAACCCGACTTTTCGCTGATGGGTTCCGACTGGTACTGGCAGAAAGAACACATCCAGGTTCCGACCCTTGCCGACGCTGTCTTTGCCGACGGAAGAACGGTCGCCAGTGTCAACTGGCCGGTTACTGCCGGTGAGAAGAGAGGCTTCAACTGCCCTGAAATCTGGCCGGTCAAGGCTTTGCAGGAAGATCCCCGCGAAATCTACCGCAACACTGCTTCTGACAATGTCTACGATCGCTACTATGACCGCTATATCGCCCATTACAACTGGAAAAACAATGATGACCTGCTGACCTACGGCGGCGAGATCGCCATCGACCTGATCGAGAATGAAAAACCTGATCTGATGCTGTATCATGCGGTACATCTTGACCATATCCGCCATGTATACGGAGACCATGCTCCCGAAACCGAAGACTGCCTCAAGACGCTGGATATTCTGGTACACCGGATTATCGAAGCTACCAAACGCGCAGGCACCTATGAGGATACCAACTTCATTATTCTGGGCGACCATGGCCAGATCAACATCGACCGCGTGTTCTATCTGAACAATGCTCTGCGGGATGCCGGCTTGATTCAGGTAGATGAAAACGGTGCTCCTGTTTCGTACGATGCCTACGCATTCTCGGCTGGCTTCTCGACCCATGTTTACCTGCGCGACCCGTCCGATGCAGAACTGGTTGACAAGGTCGGCGCTATCCTGAACGGCCTGCACAAGGCATTCCCGCAGTATATTGAACGGGTCTACACCAAGCAGGAAGCAACCGAACTGGAACATCTGACCGGCGGCTTCTCCTTTGTACTCGAAGGTACCGAAGGCACCATCCTCCAGAGTGAAGTCAACAACGGTCCGTATGTCCGCATCAAAACCGACCCGAACTTCAAGGGATACGGTGCAATGCACGGTCATCATCCCGACAAAGGCCCGAAACCTCCGTTCATTGCCTTTGGTCCTGACGTCAAAGAAGGTGTCCATTTGGACGGTGTATCGATGCTCGACCTCTGCCCCACGATGGCAGCACTGGCCGGTGTACAGATGGAAGGTATGGTCGGCAAACCACTGCCCTTTTTGAAATAACCGGACAGAGAAAGGAAACCTACAGATGGATTTTTCAAACGTTTATCTCTTTTCCGATATCGATGGAACGCTCGGTGTCGCAGGTGTCGGTATTCCGGCACGCAACTATGATGCAATCCGGCGTTTTGTCCGCAAGGGCGGACATTTCGGACTCTGCACCGGCCGCTGGGTCACCGATATCACCCACTTTGTCCGCGGACTGCCGGTCAATATGCCCTGCATCATCAACAATGGTGCAGCTCTGTGCGAACTTCCGTCCGGAAGAATACTCTCGAGTATCCCGCTTCCCGAACATGCAATGGATTATGCCCGTGAGATTGCCGCGCTGGACCCGTGTATTCAGGTCATCGCTGTCAACGAAAGCGGCTACTACTGCCTGTCCGATCAGTCGGACGGCAAGGAAGTCCACCTCATCCGGGAACGCTTCCCGGTCATCAAATGGGATGAATTCAAAGGACCCGCTCTCAAATTCCTGTTCAGCTGTCCGGCTGAACGCGGCGAAGAACTGCTCACAAAGGCTTCCGGGCTGCATCACGCCGATGTCTATTATACCTGGTCGGGAATGTCCTTTGAAATGATTCCTGCCGGTATCAGCAAAGGAACCGGGCTGCTCAACTTCTGTGCAACCCGGCATATCCCGCGGGAAAATACCGTATTCATCGGTGACAGCTTTAACGACCGCGAGATGTTCATGACAGCTGGATTCCCGGTTTGTGTAGCCGGAACGCCCAAGGAACTGGCAGCACTTTGCCGGATGCAGGTTGGTGAATGCCTGTCCGGTGCGGTTGCCGACCTGATCGAATGGCTGGAAGCACATCCGCAGATGATCGGCGCACGCAATATCAAAAGCTGCGGCGCGGACTGATTTTGTCCATATGAAAAGGAGACAGATGGTTTTGATACCACCTGTCTCCTTTTTTGTTATGACTGGATAAGCGATTGCATCAGCTGCCAGATAAAATCCGCATGTTCGTCTGTGTCCGGATAGATGATAACCAGATTTTCCTCTATCGTAAAGGCAATCCATCCTTTTTCCGTCAAAATATCCGCCACATTCTGCTGTGTCAGTTGATCGAGGCTTCCATCCGAATCAAAAGGTGAATTACTTTCCGGAAGAAAATGGACTTCCCAGTTAAAAGATACCGCATCTTCTATTTCGTTGTTTTCAGCATCGGTCGTATAATATCCGGCGAAAGAAACCGGTTCCCCATTTTTCAGCATAAGGTCAGACTGTTCTGCTATCAGTCCCCACTTTTCGCAATCAGGCAGACAGTCCGCAAATACACCCGGATATTCTGACATCGGAGCATACGCATATGCATCGCCCGATTCTATCGGAAACAAGCTAAAATCCAACGGATGCTCCCAGAACCAGTCCAGCAGCTCAATCACCGATTCATAGCTGTCATCTGCCGAGCCGGAGATCTGATACCAGCCATCTTCGGTCTGGAAAGTGACGGTCTTTGCCCTGTCTTCACGCCCTTCTGCGACGATCTGCACGCCATCCCGTTCGGTTACCGTCACTGTCGGCTCAACGATCTGCCCGTTTTCATCCAGTTCAATTGCAATGCAGTCTTCGATCTGCTCTACCGGCTGATACCCGGCAGTAACCATCAGATGACTGGAATCCAAACGTCCATCTGACCTGCTCCAGATCATATTGACACTGTAAATTTCTCCGGTTTCCAGATAATTGACATATGAATCAAACCCTGGCTGTTCCATCTCGGGAATAACCTGTTCTGCTTCCAGCTGCTGCCGGTCATCTGAAAAATACCGCGTCTCCTCATAAGGAATTGCGTAATCTGCCAGAGACATTGCTGTCGCCTGCCCTGAACTGACCGAACCTTCATTCGCGTACAGAAAATAATCACCGGCCGTATATTCTTCTGACCACTGCTGCACAGAATGCAGCGAGACAGCTTCAACAACAGCGTCATTTTCATCCAACGGATAAATGGAAAGTGCATCCAAGCGGTCTGTTTGGCCATCTTCGACATTCCGGGCAGTCAGTACTTTTGCATAATCGCCAGCTGCCAAATCCGGACAACCCGCCGCAGCGACAACATCAGTTGAAACCTCTATGACAGTACCTTCTGAAAGATTACTGTTGCCAGTATCACTTACCTCAATCCGTAAATACTCTTCTTCTGCATCGATAACCTGCCCTGAGAAGAAGTACTGCACATTATAATTGCCTTGCTGAATCTGCTGATTGCAGGAAGTCAACGTAAATAATCCCACGCATATGAAAGCAGCCGCTGCAATCCTTTTCACTACTTTATTCCTCCAATCAGAATTACCGATATACACTCATACTTTTCTGCCCTGAGAGTCGACCCGGTATCCATCCGGAGTCAAGGTATTGGTCAGAATCGTGCCGTCCGGCCCGAGATAATACCAGTATTTTCCATCCTGTATCCAGCGGTTAGCCGCCATTGCGCCGGAATCGGTAAAGTAATATTTCTTTCCGTTCAGCGTCAGCCACTGGCTTTCTGCCATCTTGCCCGAACCGCCAAACCAGTACCATTTATTCCCGAACTTCACCCAGCAGGATTCATACCGGCTGCCATCGCCCTTGACATAATACCACCGGTTATAGTCCTTAATCCAGCAGTTGGTCTGCATCTTACCATCCGCACCTAGATAGCGGTATT
>DVLW01000114.1 GCA_018715285.1 Candidatus Faecivivens stercoripullorum
GAAAGGCGAGTACTATTATGTCGGTGCTGACGGCAAGATGCTGACCAATACTACAACTCCTGACGGCTACAGAGTCGATGCAAACGGCGTCTGGGTTCGCTAAACGGCTTGTCACAGTTTGCTGTTAGCGCTTAATTAAGCATACTACAAATAACCCCTGGGATTTCGTACCGGAAATTCCAGGGGTTTTGCGTTGTCCGCATACAAAAACAAGGCCCCAGCTTAAAGCCGGAGCCTTGTTGAACATTATTTGCTGATTTCCATGCAGGCACATTCCTTGAAACCGGTTTTCTGCGCGTCGGCAAGTGTCAGGAAATAATACCATTTTCCTTCCACCTTTACCCAGCCGGTGACAGCGATACCATCAGCGTTAAACCAGTACCAGTACCCGTCGATTTTCGCCCAGCGGTTTTTATATCCGCCGTAAATCCAGCCCTTTTCGGTCTTTTCCCAGCGTTTTTTCTCACCAAGCAAAGACGCTTCCGCACGGTTGAGGTCGACGTTTCCGGAGATACCGGATACCTTTCCGGTACTGGAATACTGCCACACGGTATGGGCAACCGACGGCGTATTGTCCGAGTACCGCGCACACCAGACGACGGTGTCCTCCGGAAGTGAAGACAGGGTAATCTTGTTTTGCAGCCAGTCGAGTGAACCGTACATTCCCGGACGATAACCCGCTGCTTCCACTGCCTTGCAGAATGCGACACAACATGCAGTTCTGACTGCTTTGGTTGCAGCGATAATGGATGGTTCATACTCCTGATCGAAGAAGACCGGCAGTGTGATTTTATCGCGATAAGGCGAAATAACCGACAGGCAGACTTCAGCTTCCTGTCGTGCCTCGGCTTCGGTCGCGGCGTAGGAATACCAGTAAACACCGACCGGAAGCCCTGCTGAAAAAGCACCTTCGATATTCTTTTTAAAGCAGGGGTCTTCCTGACTGGCAAAGCGTCCGTACCCGGCGCGGATGATGACAAAATCCTGACCGGCAGCTGCTTTAGTCCAGTCGATATTTCCCTGATGTTTGGACACATCCAGTCCAACGAGTGTATATTCCACCCGAACATCCCTCCTTTATTACCTTACTGGCACAGTCTGGTGACAGCCGACTCAATCAGTGCACGGATACGCGCGGTAACCGATACGCCGTCCGCTTCCAGCAGTCCTTCCACATATGAGAGCCTTTCTGCTCCACGCTGTGCGCCCTGAATCAGCTGTTCAGCAGCGATTACATACTGCTCAATCTTTTCGATCAGGCTCGCTTCGTTTCTCGCGTCAAGCTGCGCCTTCAGCCACGGGACAAGGTACCGCGTCAGAACAACGACTGCTGCCGCCATTACCAGATTCCATACCATTTCCATTATATGGTTTCCTCCTCTCGATATGTGCGTTGTTTACTGATGGACAAGTTCGTCAATCCGTTTATGCGCCTGAGAAGCGCTCGCTTCTACACGAGACAGCCGCGAAGCAAATTCCAGGTTGGTTGCTTCCTGCCGTTCGAGGCGGCGTTTGAGGTCATCAACGCCTGATTTGATATAGCCGATATCACTGATAAGCTGGCCGTCTTCCCGGGCACCTGACTGGTTATCCTGTTTCTCATTTCGCCGCCATGCCGCCCACCCGAACGCTATGGCACACAAACTGCCTACCAGTCCGACCGCCGATATAATCAATCCCCCAAATTCTTCCAAATTATCCCTCCTTGATGATTTTTAAACAGAATACATAATTGCACCATCTATCCGGCGCGTTCGCTCAAGTTGTTACTTTCGCAATCGAGCCCGTCGGCACGCGGGCGATCATCGCGAACAAGTCAGTGCGGACACCGCACCGGGCTTACCAGATGCAGATGTAGCAGAATTCGGAACCGGCGACGTAATCGTATTTACTGAACGTAACCGAAAAACTGTCGCTGTTAATGGTCAGGGTGGTATTCGCGCTGGACTGGTTCTGGTTGCGCATGGTACCGGAAACAGCCGTACTTAACCCATTCAGCTGACCGGATACCGCACCGCGGAAGAAATACGGCGAAAAGCTCGGCTGCTGTCCGGGCGTCGCGTAACCGTCAACCCATACGTTGAAATACGCCAGAATCGCTTTCGGTTTCCCGAGGTTATTTCCATACGGAATCGTATAGGTCTTGTATTCAATAGTCGGCCCGATAGACCCTGCAAGCACTGTCCGTCCGGTACCGGTAATCAACCGGCCAAGTTCATTATAGGCGGTCTTGCCTGAGAGGATATCCCGTGCAGCCGCAGTCGTCTTGGTCGAAAGAGCGCGTCCGGTACGAAGGGTACGGTCACCGGCATAGAAGGTTTTCCCGTTAAAAACGGTATCTTCGGTTGCATTGGCGAGGGCCAGTTTGGATTTGGTCAGACCCCCGCCTGCCTTAAAATTTAGCAGCTTTGCTCCGGTATCAATCACCATTTCGACGCCTGCGCCGGTGGTAAACATCCCATCTTCCAAAGGATTGCCGTCGGTCGTCTGCATCTGGTAGACTGTACCGTCTATCGTCGCGGTATCACCATCTGCAAATCTATCAGTCGCGAGGAACCTTCCCAGCAGCAGTCCTTCTCTGCCATCCAGACCGGTGAACTGATGGACAGAACCGGATTTTGCATGATTCAGCACCACCAGCCCCAGATCATCCAATGCAGCGTTCATCTCCTCATAGGTGACGAAAATTCCGCTGCCGCCGATTTCAGCCGTAACCTCTGATGCGGAACTGACCGCAACCGTCAGCTGCAATACCCTTTCATTCAGGGTTGTCTCATCCGCACCCGGGATGTAATCGCCTTCTTCACCGGCGTTACCATATGCGTAGAGGATATCCGAACCACCGGCCGGGTCCTTGACAAACAGCCCCAGTTCACGCCAGGTAAACCCGGTGGGAACCAGCCGGAAAGTCAGAATACCCTTGATCGTGACCTGATTGTCACGACGGGTGATCTGACCGATGGGCAGCGTAAACTTTGGGGTTATAACGCTGGTCACCTGGGTAAGGTCACCGGAATAGGCAGAGTCACCCATGATGAACTTGGTAAAACAGATGGTATCACCATCCATTCCCGCTGCTATCAGGTTTAACCCTGCTTCAGTAATCGTCATCTGAAAATTTGCCATCAGCAGCACTCCTTTCCGTTGAGTGAGTTGGACTTTAACATAAATTGTGTTTCATCAGCCGCCCGGGTGCGCCGAACATAAAGGGAATAACCATCTTCCAGGCGGCTGAAAACATTTGTTTGGGAGTATATGGGTGGAATTACTTTGACATTAAGTCCTCGGCGGAAGCAAGGTTAGATTGTTGAGCAACCTGTCCGTTGTAATTCGCCATCGTGGAAGAATCCCGGCATTATGGTAACGGAAGCGTTTTGCCGTCGCACGACTGTCCACCGGACAGTCGACGAGGGGCAGAAGTCGAAAATCTGTCAGCGCCGTGCCGGCCCACGTAATTCCAGTAGGTGCGTAATCGGCAGTTTACAGCTCGCTCGATTTTTATGGATGAAGTGGGCATCGAACCCACTTCATCCATAGGGGACGCCCTTGCTATGCGTCCCCTACGCAAAATACCTGCGGGCATTTTGCTACCCCTTGCTGAGCTGATTTTGGGGATAAGAGATTTCGCTCCATTGCGATGGAGCGACCAGGGGCGCTGCCCACTGGACCCCGCGATTTTTTGAAAAAAATCGAGTAAAACTTTCTTGTCATTACCGACCCCACTGAGTGCGAAACATTACACCGACGCTCTGCGCGTCGGTCAAACAGATTGTAAGTGTGTGCGCACCATCCTTTATCGTGAGTGCGTGGTCGAAGCGTCAGTTTGCCATCAATTGGAGCGTGGCATCACTTCGGCATTATGTCCGCCCGGACACCGGGCTGCGGCGACACGCCGCTTATTCTACGGTGACGGTCATGTAGAGTTTTTCCATCGCATCGACCGGCTGCACTGCAAGGTCAACGATTACGCTGTCTGCGGTTTCACCTCTCTGGACGACGATATCTTCCAGTACCGGACGCTCAACTGCACGGATTTCATAAAGATTTGTGAGGTATGCGAACAGTTCCTCTCTGAAAAGTGCACGGCCATCCTCATCGTTGGCACACTTGCCGAGGTAGTAGTCCTCAAAAATCTGGCGGACGTCGGTACCAATCGCATCCATTACTCTCAGCGTGCGGTTTTTGCGGAAAGCGTCGCCCTTTTCGGTGGAAAAGCCGGTGAAGGTATTGATATCCTGCTCGACTACGACTTTATTGCCGCGCTGGATAAAGAGAAACTGACCTGCATTCAGCTTGGCGATAATTTCACTTGCAAGCAGTACTTCGCTGACCGCGACTGCGCCGTCATAGGTATCGTAAGTACAGCTCTTGTTGACTGCCGCGCCTGCGGTCATACCTGCAACGTAAGCGGTCGCCTGTTCAGGAGTAATGGTTGTACCGTCACTGAGGACAACGCCGTTCGCTACCGAAATGACACCTTCATAATCCGGCTCCATATCCGATACGACAACCTGGATTTTCACACCCTCGTCCTCGCGCATCCGTTTGACGAAAGAAACCGCGAGTTCTTTAATTGCGACATCATCGGTCGGCAGTGCCATCGTGTTATAGGTCAGACGCTCAGCACCAGCAAAGAAATCTTCCCAGTCTTCCTGTTCAACCTCCAGATCGGTACCACCCGACAGGACGATACCCGCATGAGGTGTCAGTTCACCGGTACCCGAGAAGATGACCCAGTCGTTACTGACCAGCTGTTCAATCGTCGAAGCCTGCTGTTCATCGACCATTCTGCCGTCAATAAAGGTCTGTACGGTCGATTCAAGGCCGGATTCCGGCGCAAGGATTTTAACCGCGATGGTATTGCCGACGGTACCGGGATAACGCGCGGTTACGGTGATATTCTCATCGGTACGGGTTGCGGCTTCACCACCGGCCAGACGCCAGACCAGTACCTTATTGGCACGCTTTGCAGCTTCACGCAGCAGCAGCAGTTCCGGCGAAAGGCTGGAAAGACCGAAAATCTTCCTTACATCGGTATCTCCGGTAATTTCGATTGCCTCACCGACCGGCCCGAACGGTACCGCCATCGGCAGCAGCACGGTACCTCTGTCGGATACGGTGCCAAGCGGCGAATATTCCGACACAAAGTTGATGTACGCACCGGCGCGCACCTTATTTCTGGTTACAAAAGTTCCTCCTGCCATCCACAATCATCCTTTCCACAAGATCAGTCATTCACATTATCCATCACCGGTACATCCGCCGTCAGCGATACCCGATCACTGACCGCCAGTACCGCTCCAGCCCATACCTCAGAGGTTTGTTCTGTCCACACAGCGGTTTCCAGCACGATATTCGCCGGAATCATTCTCCGCAGTTCGCGTCCCATCGCGTCCAGCAGGTCAGCTGATTCAGGAGCAACCTCAACTCTGAGCAGAAACTCATCCGGGAATACCTCGGCGGTAAACTGTCCCTTGCCCATAGCTGCCGTCAGCTGGCGGCGCAGCTGTACAATGGTGTACGGCCGGACACCAGCCAGACGGGAGATGACCGCAAACCGTCTTTGCTCCAACGTGCCGGTACTGGTCAGTCCCAGCACCTTTTCCCAGCGTCCCAACCGGCTCTCAGCCGTTGTCGGGAAGTATTCCTGCGGAAGTGCGGCGACTTCATTTTCCCATTCTGCCACCGGTTCATCCACTGCGGCACCGAGTGCGGTATATTCGGCAGTCTGCCGGAATGTATCCGGGAGATAATCCTGATATTTCAAAATCTCTCCTCCTTACATTGCCGCGCCATACATCGAGAAGCTCAGCTTACCCGCAACCGGGATACCTTCGCACTCGATATTCTCGGTACCGTCGTTTATCGTCATGTTTTCGACATCCAGAATCCCTTCAGCCTGTGTGATCGCTGCTATTACACCGCTGAACCGGACAATCGGGTTCCCATCTTCCCAGCTTTTGCGCAGACTCAGCAGGTACTGATTCACCGCATCAATTGCGTTCTGTCTTGCCTGTGCCAGGTCAATATTGGTCGTCACCTTCGCGATGATGTTAATTTCATCGGTCGACGGCGGATATACCATTACCAGATGACCAATCGGTGCCATTCCCAGCCCGTCACCGTCCTCATACGGAACCAGCAGCGTCTGTACGGCATTGAGCAGCGCTTCGCCTGCCGGCATCATATCGCTCCCCAATACCTGAACCCCAACCGTTCCGGCACCCAGAAAAACCGGTTCAACACGGACACCACCAACACCGGGTACCGTTCTGACTTTTTCCTTATAGTCGCTGACATTGCCGCCGAACGCCGGATATGCCAGCAATTCAAGGATTCTTTCCCGCATCGAAGCATCATCTTCCCGGTTTTCACCCGGTGTGAGAATCTCGACCGCCTCAGCCTTACCGAACCCGGTCAGATAATCACCAGGCAATACTTCGCCCAGCTGGTTTCCGATTTCACCCGGCGTTTCGCAGACAAGGGTTCCGCTGCCGTCTTTGCACTCGGTGAGGATATAGTAAACTTCACCAATAGAAAAGCGCATCCCGACCGGTGGGTCAAACGGCTGTTCATCCTGACCGGTAAACTCCGCGCGGAGAGATGCGGGTGATGCTTCTCCACGGGTTACACCATACAGGGTACCGATTCTTTCGAGATATTCACCCTCGGAAGTATCCGGGAACAACAGGTCGAAATAGTTTTCCAGATTAACATACGCCGCCGCCAGTTCTGCACATACCGGTGCAATCGCGGTATCAATCAGGCTGCCTTCCCGTTTATCCACCTCATCCGGAATCGCCGCGAGACATCGTTCCCGCAGTTCCTCATAGGTTGGCATATTCATTTTGACGCCCCCATTTCCAGCAGCAGTTTTTTCATCAGCGCCGCTTCCTCCTCATCCATAAACAAAATCTGAGACAGGTAAAGGGTGACCTTCAACCGTCCCTGTTCCCTTTCGGCTTCTGAAGTCACACCGCGTGCGGCTGTACGCAGCAGCAGCTGAAGGGATTGTTCCTGATCCTGCGGCTGACCGTTTGCAGGCGGATAATACCATACAATCAGGCTCTCCTGACGGCGCCACCGTCTGCCCATCTCCTTTTTCAGCGAAGCCTCTCCGACCAGTACGACAAAACCCGGGCTGACAAATCCGCCCTCAGCTTCTTCGGTCAGAATCAGAAAATCCGGGTATTGCTGGCGCAGCAGGGTCACGACTGCCTGTTGAAAATCGGTCAAACTGTCTCACCTCCATTCCGAATCCATCTACATGGGTTAAATAATTGCTTTTTTTCTGACTTTCACCTCGATATGGGTCGGGAAACGGACAGGTGTACCGGTGATATAAAACGGCTGACCTTCCGCCTGAGGCTGTGAATAGACCACATAGTCACCGGCGCAGATATCCGCATCGACCGGCATCAGCAGGGTCATTTCATTCTCATCGACACGGACGGGAACGCCATCTGGAACAGACGATGTACCGGACAGCCATCCATCCCATTCGCCAACCTCAGAAAGTGTCTCGCAGTCGCGGTCACCATCCCGAACCCATCCACGCCGGGAGACTCTGACTCTGCCGCCCGACATCCGGACAAAAAGACGAAAGACGTTTTCTTCGGACTTAAAGTTCATATTTTCGTTATCACGCTTCCTGTTTATCGAGATTCATTCCTTGCACACACTCCCCATCTGTTCACGCGAGCGGCGGAATGCTTCCGCTGCCCTGTTCGCGTCGGTCGCTTCTGCTTCGCAATCCGCTCGGTCGTGATAATAACAACTTGAGCGAACGCGCCGGGTAGATAGTGCAAGTTTGTTTCTTCGCAAATCCTGTGCACACACTACCCGTTGATTCATGCGAGCGCAGAGCGAGTGCCAAAGTTACGCACTCAGTGGGGTCGGTAATGACAAAAAAGTTTTACTCGATTTTTTTCAAAAAATCGCGGGAGTCCACGGTTCGCAAGCGAACCAGACAGTTTTCCATCGGAAAACTGTGAGGGCACAGTTTGCTTGCAAACTGTATGGTTCCCAAAGGGAACCGTGGCCCTCTGGAAGCTACCGTCACGCACCAACTAACGGTTGTGTTCGCCGTCCTTAGATCAGGAAAGCCTAGCATTTTCCGAAGGAAATTGCTGAACCCATATCAAGGGGGTCTCGGTTGGGAAAGCTCTGCTCGATGCAGGGCTTTCCCAAAATTGCGAGGACAGCACTACCGATTACGCAGTCACTGGAACTACGTGGGCCGGCACGGCGCTGACGGTACGCACTCTCTGCCCCTCGTCGACTGTCCGGTGGACAGTCGTGCGACGGCACAGTGCCTGTGCTCCCTGTTTGCCGACATTTACTCTCCCAAATAGTGCTCAGCAGTTAAAAGCTTCGATCACCATCCAACGAGTAAAGCGGTGGAATGCTTCCGCTGACCAGTTCGCGACAGTCGCTCCTGCTTCGCAATCCGCTCGATTGCGATAATAACAGCCTTAGCGAACGCGCCGGATAGATGGTACGAGTTTGTTTCTTTGCGAAACTCTGCGCCAAAACTGCCCGGTGATTCACGCGAGCGGCAGAACGCTTCCGCTGCCAGGTTGACCCGGTGTCCGGGCTGCCAGCTTACCAAAGTAATACCATACTCCAATTGCTCAGCAACCCAAGGACACTTCCCCACTCAGCAAACGAACCAAAACGTTCTCAAATAAACCGAACCTTTCGCCATGGTCTGAGTGCATTGTGCCAGCGCTGTTCAGAGCCGCTCTGATACTGCACCGAGAAATTTCCCATGCTTACCTGCGCGACGCTGCCGTCAAAAGCAGAACGATACCTGCGGACAAGTTCATCTGCCGTCACCCAGAGTGCACCTTCCGGAACCAGTTCCAGCCCGCACCAGTCGACCATCTCATCGATCAGCAGCCCAGCAAGCATCCGGAAATTTTCATCCTGCTGCAAATCAGCATCAATACCGCCATTTGCAGCCGCGATTTCACAGACTCTTTCGACTGCGTCTTCCTTTTCCAGCCAGTTACTCATAAACCAGACACCCCATTACTCGGCACAGGTAATTTTCACTGCTCTGCCGGGATTTGCCAGGTAGACAGCATAATACTTGTCTGCCGTAACGATGGTCGCCTTGTGGATAATATCACGGTCGGTTTCGACCTCGGTATCCTTCTTGAGGAAAAGGGTCAGCGCACCGGGCATAACGATATAGTTGGTGTACTGGGAACCGGAAGCCTTGATCTTCTCAGATACCACGACACTGCATCCGTGAATCATGCCGACTGCACCCGAAACCAGCTGCATTGCACCGGTATCCGTAGCCTTGAGCCAGCTTTCGCTCTGGCGCAGCTGGGCAAGCTGTGCAGGCGATACAATCAGGACTTTTCCTTCGCTGTCCGTCTCACCGAAACATGCAAGCGCCTGAGCGATTACATCTGCCGACAGCTGAGATTCAGAGGTACAGGTCATCGGTTCGGTAATGGTGCCCAGAACGGTCAGGACATCAGCGTCAACCTTACCGGCAATCGAAAGGGTCAGCTGGTTGGCAGCCTCACCCAACGGGTCACCGTAACCTGCCAGTACTGCCTCATCGGTCAGTTCAACGCCATTACCGGCCTTTTTGACGGTAACGGTTTCGGTCTGAGCGGTCAGCTGTACGACCGGGATTTCACCGCCTTCCTCTACCTCACCGGCATCGCCGATATAGGTATATTTGGGGACGGTAACGGTATCACCGGCACGGCCGGTCAGAGTGGTATCGACGGTACACAGCGACGCGAACTTCATATTCTTTTCAAGGTGTTCATTCACCCAGTCGCCCATGACCTGAGGATTTACGAGGTTTGCAAGTTTAGTCATTTCAGCCATATTCATTCTCCTTTTCAGCACTATTGGTGCAGTAACTTCTTACCAATTCCTTCTTACCTGTTACCCGAATCTCCGGGCATACCCTTCCGGGTCTTCGGCATACTGGCGCATACGTTCAGAAAAGCTCCGTTCGGAAGGTGGAACCGCTTCACTATTCCCGCTGCCAGCCGGACGGATACCCTCCAGCCTGTGGCGGAAAAGCTGAGGGAAACGGGATTTTGCTTGTTTAAATATTTGTTCGCAATCCGTCACACCTTCTTTCCGCATCTTTTCCAGCAGGTACTCGCCATCGACCGCGTCCATCTGGCAGAGTGCCGAAACGATCAGCCGGTCACGTTCGCCGCGCAGATTCCCGACTTCATTTCCCAGCCGTTCACAGTCACTGCGCAGTCTGTCCGCTTCGGCTCCGAGCGTTTCACACTGGCACTTAAGCGTATCCCTTTCCGCGGTAACCGCCGCAAGTTCACCATGAAGCCGCTGCATCTCTCCACCATCGTCCGTCGAAAGCTGCTGTTCATCCTCCTGAAGAATACCGCTGCCCGATTCAACACCGGGCGCATCCAGTGCAGTTTCCTGCTCATCAGCAGCATCAGACGCATTTCCCGGGAAATCCTGCACAGGCTGTGAACCCGTGGGAGAATCCGTCATTCCATCGACGGTATCAACCGGATGTTCGGCGGTATCCCCTTCCGGCACTGTATCTGCATCCGGGATTGTATCGCGGATATCTTCCGGCGGCATATCGTGCTCTGCATCTGCTATACTCATTCACTCACCTCTGCTTTCTCTGTCTGCGGCTGCTCATTCTGTTCCTGCTGAAGCCGTGCCAGTTCTTCCTCGACGCTGACGACCCACGGATGATTTTCCAGCATCGTACGCTTGGAAAGCAATCCGGCACTTGCCGCGCACTGGTCGATCGCGTCGCCTTCACTGATGATGATATCACGGTTGAGGATAATCTCAGCCGATACGCCGGAAAAGTCGCCCATTCCCATCAGCCCGGCAAACAGTGCAACAAAGTACACCATCTGCTCAAATCCAGCCGCGAATGCACTTTCAATTCCCGCACAGTCGAGGTCAAGGTCGGCATACAGAAACTTCATCGCGACACCGGACGCAGTTCCGAAGCTCTCATTTTGTGTATCGACACCGCGCCCGATTTCATACAGGTCTTTTCTGTCCTGATGCAGGTGCGCCAGCAGCGAATCGGTATGTACCGGCTGGGCCTTGATTTCCAGACCGCCGCCATCCGATACCTTGACCGCACGGTAACGGGCGAGGTTTTCACGGAATTCACCGAGGTCGGTACCGTCATAATTTTGCAGCACCATCAATGCGCCGCTGGTTTCGCCGAGGTTGTCGCTGTCCTCAGATTTAAGGCGGTCATAGTCGTCGATCAGCGGCTTGATAAACCGAATCAGCGGCAGTTCCTCATCATTATACCGAAAAGGGATAAACGGAAGCCGGTCAAGCAGCATCCCTTTTCCATCCACCATCAGATGCGGCTGTTTTTCACCTTCGGGTTCCATCCGCCCGTTATGGTAAAAATAATCCTGCACGCCGTCTTTGTCCCAGCACCGTACCAGCAGTTTTCTTTCCATCCTGCCGCGGCTGTGCCATTCAACCGGAATCAGCCGCAGAACCATTTGCAGCCGGTCAGGTTCATCGTTTTCCCATACCGGAATCAGTTCTTCGGAAGGGATTTTCCGGAACTTAATTTCACCGTTTTCCGGCCAGACCTGTAACCATCCAATCCCCTTGTTGACGGCTTCCTTGCAGAGGGAACGCATCTGTGCGCGGACCTGCTGGTCAAAGACCTTTGCCATCAGTTTGGCAAACACCTCATTCTCGCACCGGATGGTAAACGGCCGTCCAAAGAGGTACTGTGCCTTCTGGTCGACCAGCTTTCTGACGAATGCATGGGCGATTTTGGACGCCGGCAGTCCCTCATCCGGAACCCGCATCCCATTTTCACCAATCCGCCAGTGGGTACGCCGGAGGACGTCGTTTTTGTTTTCATAATACCGCTGACCGGTCAGCATCTCCCGCCGCTTTTCACCTGACAGAAATTCCCGGACGATTCCGGCGAGGATTTCAGCATCAGACGGCGGAGACTGCTGAGCCAGCAGCCTGAGAATCCTTTGTGTTTCGGTCATGGACACTCCTTTCAGGGTAAACCCGGCGTCTGTTCATCCCAGACCTCGATCATTGCCTGGATGAGCAGTTTTTCACGGATGGGCAGAGAGGCGTACTCACCCGGGCGGATTCCGCACCGGACGAAACACCAGAAAGCATAATTCAGTTCACCGTCTCCCTGCCGCAATCTTTTTTTAAGGTATTTTTCACCGTTTCGGCCTCGCTGCCGGAGATAAAGCCGCAGACCTCCCTTGCAGCGGCGAAGAGTTTGGCAAATTCACCGGCTGTCAGCATAACGCCGATCAGTGCTTCCGCACCCATCACGCCCCAACTCTGCTGGAGAGACTGGTTTTTCAGGTCCGGACTGACGACACACGCGGCTGTAAAGGCACGCAGGTAATTTTCCCTGTCGAAGACCGGAGCGTCGGTGCCGTTATGATTCTGGCGCTGACAACTGCGGCGGATACGGGAATTTTCGTCTTCCGAGATACCCTTCAGCTTAAAGGGAACCGGATTGCCGTCCTGATCGCAAAACCGCTCAGAGAGAATCACTTCCATCTCCCTTGCCGGAAGCACCTCGGGACGGAGAAACGCCTGCAAATCCATCGGTATACGCCTCCTTACGATTCAGTAAAGGGCTGGAGAATCTCGGCATCGTCGAAGGTAAAGGACAGTTCCTCATCGAGGAAGTCTTCCGCGACGTCGAGTTTTGCCAGAACCACTTTATCGAGATTGCAGTTTTTGAGGACAACCGACTGGCTGCCGAACGCACACTGCGGGTCCTGGTTGATAATGACGATATCGAAATAGGTATCGACACCATCTTTCATGTATTCCAGCATCAGCTGCCGGAACAGGCTGGTCACATAGTAGACGGTCATTTTACCGCTGCCCGAGAAGCCTGCGCTTTTGAACTGGTCACCTCTGCGTCCAAGGGTACGGACCGACTGTTTATGTTTGGTGACCGAAGCGGTGACGTTTTTAAGGTAGAGCAGCTCACGGTTCTGGCCGTCGAGCTTGACATATGCTCTGCCTTCCTGACCACTTACAAGGTTTTCTGCTGTCAGATAGCTCATAGTTTTCTTTCTCCTTTCTGGCGGCGTGTCGCCGCAGCCCGGTGTCCGGGCTGACTGTTTGCCGATGTGATACCACGCTCATAGAGCTCAGCACTCAAAGGCTTTGACCACGCACTTACGTTAAAAACTGTACACACCAACTTTCCGTCTGTTCGCACCGTCCAAAGCCCCCCTTGTGTAAAGGAAGGTGGCACGCAGTGCCGGAGGGATTGAAAGAATCCTCGCACAAAGCCTGCATTTTTATAGCGAAAAATCCAAAGTCGCTTCCCCTCTCGAACGCAAAGAGTTTGTGCGCACACACTTGCCTGTTACTTATTCACTATTCCCTCGTTACGCTTCCGGCAGGGTCAGCACCTGACCGGGCGGCGTGTCGCCGCGGACTTGATGCCGGGATTCGCTCACGCCTTTGGAGCTCAGCAACCCAAGGTTGTTTTCCCGCTCGGAGGATAAGGATTGTGCGCACACACTCCCCAGTGATTCGCCCACATCCATTACCTCTTACTTATTCACTATTACCTCGTTACGCTTCCGGCAGGGTCAGCACCTGACCAGGATAGATCAGGTTTGGATTGCCAATCCCCGAAAGTGCCGCGATTTCACCATACCGGCTGCCATCGCCGAGGTACTGCCGTGCGATTGCCCATAGGGTATCGCCCGATTTGACGGTATAGGTCTGCGGAGACTGGCTTTCTTCGGTGCGGACGGTACTGCTTTCGGTAATTTCCAGGACGGTTGCTTCCGCGTCGCGGTATTCCTGAAGTTTCACCCGGTAGCAGATGGATTCATCACCACCCTCCTGCCAGAGTTCGAGTTCTTCCAGCGTTGCTTCCATCCTGATTTCCAGCTGCACGCCGCTCATGACAAAGGAATACGGCTTTTTGTCCGCCAGCATTTCTTTTAATCTCGCCGCGGCCTGAGCTGGATCGCTTACCGACTGGAACGGGTAACTTCCCGGCTGCGGAAAGAACCCCGAGAAGGTGACCACCTGCTGACCGGGCGGACAGAGTTGGGTAATGTCCCCGACCTCCATCAGCGTTACCCGCTGATGAGCGGCCGACTGGGAAAAACTGACCTTTTCCGGCGGCAGGAAGACGACGTCACCGAATGTAACGGTTGCCATGCTGTAATCTCACCTCCTTTAACCGAACGCGCCTTCGGTACTGTTGGCGATTTCGATACCGAGCCTGCGTTCCAGCCTGTCCAGCAGCCGGTCTTCCGCATCCGACCAGAGCATTTCCGGCGACAGGAGCGCATCCATACCGGATGCGCCATCCAAGCCGGAAATGCCGCCCGTTCTGAGAACGGGATTCTGTGCGGCGGCCTGAGAATGGGGCGCTGTCCCGGAAAAGGCGGAAAAACTATCAGCCAACGCCGCCTTTTGCCACAGCGCCCCAGCGGCCGCCGCATCGAGTGCCTCACCGAGGCTAACACCGCTGCCGAATGCAGCGGATTCAGACCCGGTGAACGTCCGGGTAAAGGGGATGTCCGACTCAAGGGACATCCCCGCGGATAAACCCATCGACTGCTGCAACCAGCCATCCGCACCGGTATACAGGGCAAACTGTCGGGCAGTTTGCCCTGTATCCTGTCCATCAGAAGAACCCAGAACACCTATCCCGGCATAATCCCAGCCGAACCCATCAGCCCCAGCATCTTCTGCCGCGCTGAGCGTATCCATCCAGAGGTCAAACCCACCGGCAGACACCCTTTGCGGTACTTCTCCATCATCACCACCCGGTAACGACAGCTGATGACGGCTTATTTCCGCGCCGTCCGGTTCAAAACCACTCAGCGGCACTGAACTGCTCCATTCACCATCTGCAATCTTCTCAGCATCCAGGCGTGAAGCTGCATCGTCACCGCCATCATCCGACATCCCGGACAACTGTGCCGCGGCGTAGATTTCCATCAGGTCAATTCCGACCATCGCCGACAGCCCGTCAAAGTAGCCGGCGGCTGAAATATCCGGCTGCATCCTGTCATCCAGCCCATAAAACGGCCATCCAACATCTGCCACATCATCACCTCCCATCGTCAGCTGGTTTCAATCGTCCAGAAGGCTTCGACATTCCCGAGCCTTGAATGGACGGTAAAGCTGATATCAGCGGCTCCGCGCTGCTCGGAACGTACAATTACAAACCCGTCAACCGACTCGATTCTGTCGTCCCTTTCCAGCGCGTCCCGAATCATTGCAGGCGCCTTTTCAGACACTTCCTCAAAACCACTGCCAATCAGTGTTTCAAGTTCGCTCCCATACTGCCACGAGTAGATTGGATAGCGGTATCGCGGCACCTCCAGCGCCAGCCGAATCGACTGGCATAAACTGTCCATGCCGCTGATTTTTTCGCCCCGCATCTGCTCAAGGTTCCATGTGACATCGCCCATCGGCCTTGAACTGCCGCCCTCAATTACCGGCAGCAAACTGAGTATACTCATATCTCACCTCCTGACCCGGCTGTCCGCAGCCATCAGATTTCCTCAACCTGGCGGACATTGCCCGCCTCGCCGATTCTCCCCAGTACCAGATACTCACCATCCAGCGAAAGCAGAATCACCCTGTCCCCAGCCTGAAGCCCGGGTTCAATCAGGTAGGTTTTGTCCATCGTATGTACATCAGCCTCATGTACAAGGTGGAATTCCTGCCGCTCGAGAAAGTGCGGCACAACCAGCGCGTTCCCTTCCAGCAGCAGCCGGTTATCCACCCTTACTTTCAGCGGACTGACCGATTCAACCGTCCCGAACAGCATCTGGCCTTCGACCGAAGCGGCGATACTGCCGACCGAAGATTTTCTCAGCAGGTCAGAAATCATCAGATTCCTCCTTCCGACTGTTCACTCGCGACCAGCTTCATCGTATAACCGCCGGTCGTGAACCTGTGTTCCGATTCCAATATACGGAACTTGCCGTCAATGCCCATTTCCGGCAGGCTGACCCGAATCAGGAACCCGGCTCTGCACAGCAAAGCACCGGCAGCAGTCAGCTGCAATCGTGTCAGTTCCCGGTTTTTCTGGGACAGCAGTCCGGAAAGCCGCTGGTTGATTTCCGAATCCTCGGTATTCTGCGGCAGGGTTTCGCTGTACTGCAAAACACCCCAGCGTGCAATCGACGCAGCATCTTCCTGAACAAAAAATTCCCGCTGACCGGTACGCCTGTTTTTGCGGACAAGCTGAATACGGTTATAGGTATCGGTTCCGATATCCGCGCTGACAATACAGGACGATATCAGGTTTTCACCCGTCAGCGTCAGCCCGGTATCGAGACTTTCTTCCCGCATCAGACGAAGCTGTCCGGCATCGTCCAGAAAGGTCAGTTTACCGCCGCCCATCTTTTCACTTTCGGTACAGGCGGTCGATATGATATCCAGCAGTGTCTGCCTGTCAGCGACAAGGCTTGGCAGTACAATGCCATAATCTTCTGCACCGCCCAGCGTCAGCCCGCGTTCACCGCAGATATCGCGGACAATCGCCGATGCGGACATATTGGTGTATACCTTGGTATCACGGCAGAGCAGATAACGGATACCGTCTGCGGCGGTCATCGTCCGTCCGAACCGTGAAGACTCCAGCGTAAAGATATAGCCGGAGAAAATGTCATTGCCGTCAGCTGCCAGAGTAAGCTGCATCCCACAGCGCAGCGGAACTGACGTATCCGGCGTGAAGACTTCCATCACACCGGCACCCGCCATACGCTTGGCACGAATTACCACACATCCGAACGGCAGTTCAGCTGTCCGTCCATCGCCGACAGCCGTCAATTTAAGCTGCATAATGTCTCCTTTTTTGCGAACCGCAATTTGTTTCATCGCAAACTCTGCGCAAAACTACCCGGTGGTTTGACCGACGCGCAGAGCGTCGGGGTAATGTTTCGCACTCAGTGGGGTCGGTAATGATATAAAAGTTTAGGTCAAGCCTTTTTAAAGGCTTGCGGGGTCCAGTGGGCAGAGCCCCTGGTCGCTCCATCGCAATGGAGCGAAATCTCTTTTCCCCAAAA
>DVLW01000115.1 GCA_018715285.1 Candidatus Faecivivens stercoripullorum
CAGAAAAAGAAAGGAAGTTATTTCATGAGCGAATGCAATCATGATTGTGGCTCCTGCAGCGAAAACTGCTCTTCCCGTCAGAATCCGGAAAGTTTTCTGGAAAAACCCAATGCGCTTTCTTCTATCAAGAAAGTCATCGGTATTGTAAGCGGTAAGGGCGGCGTCGGTAAATCGATGGTTACTTCGATGCTTGCGACCACTCTGAGAAGAAAAGATTACGGCGTTGCCGTTCTGGACGCGGATATTACCGGTCCGTCCATCCCGAAGGTTTTCGGCCTGCACGAACGTGCAACCGCAAATGATTTCGGCATCCTGCCGGTTGAGACCAAAACCGGTATTCAGGTTATCTCTCTGAACCTGCTGCTGGAAGACGAGACGATGCCTGTTGTCTGGAGAGGTCCCGTCATTGCCGGTACTGTTAAACAGTTCTGGACGGATGTTATCTGGAACGACGTTGACTTCATGTTTGTCGATATGCCTCCTGGAACAGGTGACGTACCGCTGACCGTTTTCCAGTCGATTCCGCTGGACGGTATCATCGTTGTTGCTTCTCCTCAGGAGCTGGTATCGATGATCGTTGAAAAGGCTGTCCGGATGGCTGAGACGATGAATGTTCCGGTTCTCGGTTTGGTAGAGAACATGAGCTACATTGTCTGCCCGGATTGCGGCAAGAAGATTGAGGTATTCGGCAAGAGCCATATCGAAGAGACTGCTGCCAAATACAATCTGCCGGTTCTCGGCCGCCTGCCGTTTACGCCTGCGATTGCTGCTGCTGCTGATAAGGGCGCAATCGAACTGTTTGAGGGTGACTGGCTGGACGGCGCTGCCGAAAAGGTCGAGTCTCTGCTCAAGTAAACCCGGTGAAGCAGATGACGCCGCAGGAAAGAGGAAAAAGGGCAGAAGAGCTGTTTCTGTCCGGGTATAACTGTCCCCAGTCGACAGCGCTTGCGTTTGCCGACCTGGCTGGAATGGAAGAAAGTGAGCTGGCAAAGACGGTTTCTGCGTTCGGTGGAGGAATCTGCCGGATGCGGGAAATGTGCGGAGCGGTTTCGGGAATGATGTTTATTCTCGGGCGTCTGGAAGGGTATTCTTCTCCCGAAGATGACGCAGGGAAAACGGAACTGTATACCACCGGTCAGCAATTGATTCAGCAGTTTGCCGCCCGTAACGGGCATGACAGCTACATTTGTGCGGATATCCTCGGAAAGCCGCGCGGACCGGAACCTCCGGTACCGGAAGCGAGAACCGCAATGTATTACCACAGCCGTCCATGTGCCAAAATCGTGCGGGCAGCCGCAGAGGTTCTGGCAGAATATTTGGACAGAAAATGCAAATATTAAGCAGTTGCCGCATAAATCTTGTCCAAAGGGGAGAATCTGCGAAAATCAGAAAAAACCTTTGACAAGATATGCTGGAAATGCTATAATATTACTGCCGCTTGTTCCGGGCAACAAAGATCGGGAAGTACCCGGCGCCTTGTGAATGGCGAGTTTATAGTAAAGGCAGGTGCCTTGTGATGTACGCAGTTATGGAAACTGGCGGAAAGCAGTATCGTGTTCAGGTTGGAGACGTCGTTTTTGTTGAGAAGCTCGAGTGTGAAGCTGATTCCAAGATCTCGATCGACAAAGTCGTTATGGTTTCTGACGAGAATGGTGTCAAGGTTGGCGCTCCCTATGTTGATGGCGCTTCGATCGAAGCTACTGTTCTGAAGAACGGCAAGTCCAAGAAGATCACTGTTTTCACCTACAAAGCCAAGAAGAACGAAAAGCGTAAAATGGGTCATAGACAGCCTTACACCCAGGTAAGAATCGACTCCATTAACGCCTGATTATGATTCGGGCAGAGTTTTTCTCTCAGGCTGGCCGTCTGACAGGCTTTACGGTGTCCGGACATGCCGGATATGCCGATGCAGGTGAAGATATTGTCTGCGCAGCCGTCAGCTCTGCGGTTCAGCTGACAGCAAATGGTATCACTGAGGTTCTCGGGATGAAAGCCCGGGTGACTGCAAAAGGTGATACGGTTTCGCTGAAAATGGATTCTCTTCCGAGTGAAGATGCCGAGGCTTTTTTGAAGGCGCTGCGTCTGCACCTTGAGGTGTTGGCGGAAGATTATCCGAAGAATGTCAAACTTACTTGTACGGAGGTGTAACCCATGTTAAAGATCAGCATTCAGTTCTTTGCTCATAAAAAGGGCGCTGGTTCTACCAAGAACGGCCGTGACTCCGAGTCCAAGAGACTGGGCGTAAAACGTGCCGACGGACAGGCAGTTCTCGCCGGCAACATTCTGGTTCGTCAGCGTGGAACTCATATCCATCCCGGTGAAAACGTTGGCATCGGCAGCGATGACACTCTTTTCGCTCTGGTTGACGGAAAAGTCAAATTTGAACGTGTTGGCCGCGACCGTAAAAAAGTCAGCGTTTATCCCGCTCAATAAGAAAAGTCCAGAACCTCGGGCGTAATGCTCGGGGTTCTTGTTTTGGTTTTTGCACAAAGTTTTCTTTAAGAGTATACCATCGCAAATGGCGGGTATACCTAAAGGAGAAGACCCGAAGGCAGAAAGGAAAAATCCATGTTTATAGATCGTGCGACGATTTTTGTAAAGGCAGGAAACGGAGGCAACGGTGCCGTTTCGTTCCATCGTGAAAAATATGTGGCGGCAGGCGGACCGGACGGCGGCGACGGCGGTCGGGGCGGTGACGTCATTTTTGTCGTTGACAAAAACCTGAACACGCTGGAGAAATTCCGTTATAAAAAGAAGTATCAGGCAGAGCATGGAGCGCCCGGCTCCAGCCGTAACTGTACCGGACGTTCCGGACAGGATCTGATCATTCCGGTGCCGGAGGGAACGATTGTCCGTGAGGCGGAAACCGGTCAGATTATGGCGGACCTTTCGGGCGTTGACCGTGTGGTTATCGCAAAAGGCGGAAAAGGCGGTGCCGGTAATCAGCATTTCGCGACTTCAACCCGTCAGATTCCCCGCTTTGCAAAACCGGGTGTTCCTGGGGAGAGCTTTACTTTGCAGCTGGAACTCAAGCTGCTGGCGGATGTGGGACTGGTTGGCTTCCCGAACGTCGGCAAGAGTACGCTGATCTCGATGGTCAGCGGCGCAAAGCCCAAGATTGCAAACTACCATTTTACCACACTTTCGCCGATTCTGGGCGTAGTTGGTTATGGTGAAGAAGGCAAGACTTTTGTCATGGCAGATATTCCCGGGTTGGTAGAGGGTGCCAGTGAAGGTGTCGGACTGGGACACGATTTTCTGCGCCATGTTGACCGCTGCCGGCTGATTATCCACGTGGTGGACGTTTCCGGCATTGAAGGCCGCGACCCGATTGAGGATTTTGAGAAGATTAATTTTGAGCTGCGCAACTTTGATGAGGAACTGGGTTCCCGTCCGCAGATTGTCGCTGCGAATAAGTGTGATCTGGCCGATGAGGAACAGATCGAGCGGTTCAGAAAATATATTGAGGAAAAGGGAATTCCGTTTTTCCCGATTATCGCTGCCAGCCGTACCGGTGTGCAGGAACTGATTCAGGAAGTAATCAGTGAGCTGCAAACTCTGCCGCCTGTCCGTGTTTATGAGACAGAGTATGTCCATGAACTGCCCAAGGCCGGACTGGGTGACCGCTCCAAATACGAGATTACCGAGGAAAACGGCGTCTTTTATGTGGAAGCGGACTGGCTGGAACAGATTCTTTCGACCGTCAATATGGACGACTATGCTTCTCTGCAATACTTCCAGCGGGTACTGCGCGACTGCGGTATTATTGACAAGCTGGACGCCATGGGTATTCAGGAAGGCCAGACGGTTGACATTTTTGGCTTCCAGTTTGAGTATATCCGCTGAGTAAAACGGAAAGGGGATGACCGCTCTGGAAATTGCCAATATTACAAACCCCAAACAGCTCAGCCCGCTGGTTTTAGCCTATATCGGCGATGCAGTGTATGAGCTGATGGTCAGGACAAAAATTCTTGAGTCGGGCAATGCACCGGTTCAAAAGCTCCATCAGATGACGGTCCATCATGTCTGCGCTTCGGCACAGGCTG
>DVLW01000116.1 GCA_018715285.1 Candidatus Faecivivens stercoripullorum
AGCTACAGCTGGAGCGAAGAAATGATGGACGGGCTTAATGAATCTTTCGGCTCGGATTTCCATTTCCCTGAAATATGGGATGCCGCCAGAGAGACGCTGGAAACGGTGCGGGAAGATTTCTTTACGATACCAGTTTTGTCGCTGCTGAATAAGCCGGCGACCTATACCTGGGCAGCAATCCTGTTTATTGTCTACTGCCTGAGAAGAAAAAGTCTGGTTGGGTTTATTTTCAGTATGCCGATGATCGTACAGATGCTGATCTTCATTACCGGACCGACGAACGGCTATTATTGCCGGTACGAATATCCGATGCTGGTCTACCTTCCGGCGGCCATCGTGATGGGAATGCAGCTGATCGGAGAGAAAAGCACTGCACCTCAACCCTGCGCGGCATAAATGAAAAAAGAGTCTGAATCGTCATGATTCAGGCTCTTTTTTTATACGTTCTCAGAATATCCATTCTGCCGCAACTGTCAGCAGATACAATACCGGCTGATGCAGCAGATAAATCACCAGCGAATGCCGTCCCATCCATCCAAACGGCGGAATATTCCACGTCCACCACCGGCCTCTGAATCCCATCCGCTGGCAAATCCGGCAGACAAAATATCCTGCAAGGAACAGGAAATACCACGGCAGCATCGGGAAATAATCGGTAGACATAAATCCCGGTTCGGTAAACCCCAGAAAGGTCATCCCAAGCCCCTTATACAGCAGCTGCGGCAACGGCAGGAAGAATATCCCTTTTATACCGATCATGCCGTCACTGACCCATCTGGTCAGCCAGAACAGCAATATACTCCCCAGTAACCCGACTCCCGACGGAACTTTCCGCAGCAGTCGGTTCAATAATCCTGTCAGGATCATGCAGCTACCCAGCAGCGTCAGCACCCCAAACACCACCCGGTTTTCGGGCATAAAAATCACTGTCACTGCCGTCACCAGCAGCCCGGCACCGAATACCTCGATGCCGCGCCTTACAGGATGGCGTCCCAGCGGCAGACAGAATCCCGAAAGGATGATGAATGTCCAGCAGATACTCTGCTGCCAGATAAACGCGCCTGTTCCATGGTACCATTCCCATTCCATCCCGGCGATAAACACTGCGTCCCAAGCGGCATGGTACAAAATCATGCTTACCAGCGTTATTCCGCGCAGTGTATCCAGTACCGACAGCCTTCGGCGCGGCGCCGTCTCACTTTCCAGAAAAACTCCTCCTTATTCTGTCCCCAAGACAAATCGGGGTACCGTCCAGACCGACAGCGCCCCGAAATAATATTGATGATGATTATACCGAATGAATTTCTCTGGTTGCAATCAGCGGTACACCCGTTCCGCACAGGTCTTCAATCACAACCTGTCCAATGGAAACCGGCGCCGGAATACACACCTGATTGACCGCACGCATTGCCTCAAACAGCATTTCTTTCGGGATATCGCCCTTTGTCCGCACCGGGCACAGCGGAAGATGTCCGCCGCTGACCTTGACCGTTGAAGTCAGCACTCTGCGGGGCGCGGTCATTTCCGTCTCAGCATACTTTGCACCGCGCGGACAGGTATTGCCGGTCACACTGACAAACTTTCCGCCATCCATCGTCACCCGAAGCGTGCATCCAATCGGGCAGACGATACAGGTCAGTTCTTTGATCGTTTCACTCATCCCGCTCACCTCTTTTCCAGCCGGACAGTCAGTTGTCCGTCATCGAGTCCCGACAGGGTTTCCGCCTTCAGGGTTACCGATTCCATCTCACCGGGCAGGAGTTTGGGGCGCATTCCTTTATAGAGAACCTTTTCGCCGCACTCGACAATAACCGCCGCTTTTTCGACGACTTCGCCCACACGGAAAAACAACCGTACATCCTCATCTGCCGGCAGAGAAACCGTCTGCGGTACAACATACCGGATAACACCCTGCGGATGAACCGCCAGTTTCACACCGGCACGGTCACCTTCCGCCAGCCATTTGGCAGCACCGGCACCGGCCAGTTCCGCTTCAGCCGATACAAAGTCAACCAGATCATGTACATGCAAAACGTTGCCTGCTGCAAATACGCCCGGCATTTCGGTTTCACGGTTTTCACCGACCACTGCGCCGCCGGTAACCGGGTCAAGCGGGATACCAGCCTGACGGGTCAGTTCATTTTCCGGAATCAGTCCGCAGGAAAGCAGCACGGTATCACATTCAAAATACTGTTCGGTTCCCGGAATCGGGCGCCGCTTTTCATCTACCTGAGAGATGGTCACGCCGGTGACACGTTCCTTGCCGTGAATCTCGGTAATCGTATGGGAAAGCAGCAGCGGAATATCAAAGTCCCGCAGGCACTGCTGAATATTACGCGACAGACCACCTGAATACGGCATCAGTTCCGCGACGACCTCAACCTTTGCGCCTTCCAGCGTCATCCGGCGCGCCATAATCAGACCGATATCACCACTGCCGAGGATGACAACCCGGCGTCCGGGCATAAATCCCTTGATGTTGACAAATTTCTGTGCCGCACCGGCGGTATAGATACCAGCCGGACGGGTTCCCGGGATATTCAGAGCACCTCTTCCGCGCTCACGGCATCCCATCGCCAGCACCACTGCACGCGCTTTCAGCCGAATCAGGCCGTGAGCCGAACTGACAGCGGTAATTTCCTTGCGTCCGTCCTCCATCTGGTGCAGCGTCAGAACCATCGTCGACAGCAGCGACGGGATTCCCAGCTCATTGACCTTTTTGGCAAACCGTGCGGCATATTCCGGCCCGCTCAGTTCTTCACCAAAACGATGGATACCAAACCCGTTATGGATGCATTGCAGCAGAATACCGCCCAGTTCCGGTTCTCTCTCAAGAATCAGGATATCCTCAGCCGCCACGCCGTTTTCCACAGCCGCAACCGCAGCCGCGAGTCCAGCCGGGCCGCCGCCGATAATCACCAGATCTCTTTCCATCTCTGCACTGATCTCACGCATCCAGATCACCTTCCTTTGCCTTACCGACCAGCAGACGGGAAGCACCTCCGCATTTGGTCACCTGTTCTACCGGTATGCCCAGTTCCCTTGCAATGATCTCCACTGCCTGCGGCGTACAGAAGCCACCGTTGCAGCGTCCCATTCCGGTACGGGTACGGCGCTTGACGCCATCAAGGTCATGAGCAGGCGGATTCTGATGCAGTGCCCGGACGATTTCCCCTTCGGTAACCGTCTCACAGCGGCAGATGATCTGACCAAAACGCGCATCTTCCGCAATCAGCTTGCGGCGTTCTTCGATATCCATCTCTCTGAAGCGAGGAATCGGATGACGGATGGGGTTAAAGTCTGCCTTTTCTTTGAGCTGTACGCCCATTTCCGCCAACAGGCTGACCGCATACTCTGCAATCGCCGGTGCGGAAGACAGACCAGGCGATTCGATACCGGTAATCTCCACCAGCTGCGGACGGTTTTTAGACGGTTCAATCACAAAATCATGCTCTTTCGAGCAGGAACGCAGCCCGGTAAAGCTGGTAATGACCGCACGCAGATTGACACCCGGCACCGATTTGGAAGCAAGTCTTGCAACCGTTGCAAGACCTTCGGCAGTCGTCGCGGTATCTTCCCTGTCTTCCCGGTTTTCAGAGGTCGGCCCGAGCAGCAGATTTCCGTCCACCGTCGGCGTTACCAGAATACCCTTACCCATCACCGACGGACACTGGAAGATGGTATGGGAGACCATCTTTCCCTGATCGCGGTCCAGCAGCAGATACTCGCCGCGCCGCGGGAAGACATGATAGTCTGCATCTCCCATCAGAGCCGCTACACGGTCACTGAAAAGACCGGCAGCATTGACGACGTACTTTGCCTGCACCTCTTCTCCATCCGCAGATACAAGCGTCCATACGCCTTTATCAAAGCGCGCGTCCACTACTTCAAAACCGGTAATCAACTTCACTCCGTTGTCCATCGCATTACCAGCCGCTGCAATCGTCAGCTCATACGGGCATACAATGCCGCCGCTGGGAGCAACCAGCGCCGCAACCACTTCACCGGAAACATTCGGTTCCATTTCACGCGCTTCGTCGCCAGAAACGATTTTTACACCGGGTACACCGTTTTTGATACCGCGGTCGAGCAGTACCTGCAATGTCCCGACATCCTCTTCATTAAAAGCAAGTACCATCGACCCATTGCGCTTAAACGGCACCGACAGCTGCTTTGCCAGTTCATCCATCATCGCATTTCCGCGGACATTCATCCGTGCCATTACGCTTCCGGGCTGGCAGTCAAACCCTGCATGAATGATTGCTGAATTTGCCTTGGAAGTTCCCATCGCCACATCGTCTGCTTTTTCCAGCATACAGACATCCAGCTCATATCTGGAAAGTTCCCTTGCGATCAGTGCGCCGACAACGCCTGCACCGATCACTGCAACGTCCATCATTCACTCCACATCCTTTCCGAATTTCATACGCTTTTACAGCTGTTTTTTTACACATTGTCCAGCTGTAAATACAGATTTATTGTAATCAAATCCATCGGCATTGTCAATCACTTCCGCTGGCAAACCGCGGATTTTACACAAACCATTCAAAAGGCGAAGCAACAGCCATTCAGCCGCCACTCCGCCTTATCCATCAACCTATTCAATCAGCCGGAAACGCTCTCTCCATCAGACGAACTGCTGGTTTCCGATGAGCCATCCGAACTTTCCTGAGATTCAGAAGAACTTCCGCTTTCAGTTTCCGAGGAAGTATTGCTCGACGAACTGGTTCCGGTGCTCTGACCGCTCAGTTCGACGACTGTTACAAATCCGCCTTCGTTGGTACCCGAAATGGTATAGCTCTTACCGGAAATAACCGGGACATCGGTCGAAGCACCGGCGCCAGCCGTGTAATAAATCAGATAGCTGTTACCCGATTCAGAGGTAAACTCATACGGATTGGTGCTGTCATGCAGCTTGAGCATTTCGATATACTCTTCTAGGCAGTAACCGCCTTTGGTAATCGCCTCAGCATGTACGGTGCCGACATAACGGAAATGCCACGGCTCGGAAATAATACCGGTGATGCTGGATTTTTCTTCGGTATACCGGACGATAAATCCATACTTGTAGCAGTTTTCCACCAGCCATGCATAATCGCCAGTGCCATCAAGGTAATTGTTTCCGGAAGAAGACTGGTACGAAAGGTCCAGTGCATATCCGGTATGATGTTCACTGTAGCCCGGCTTGGAAACCGAATCAGAAGTGGACAGTCCGCTTGCAGCGAGATCTGCATCATACAGTTCCTGCTGGTATTCGACATCCCGGTACGCACTTGTCAGCAGAACCGATGTATTACCGGTTGCTTCCTTAAATGCGTCCATCATATTGTTCATAGCCGTTACAACCGGAGACTTGGCGTACATTTCCGCCTCTTTCAGGCCGTAAGAACTGGTTTTGTTTCCATAGAAAATCAAAAGGTCTTCCGGTTCACTGCGGTACTCATGGGACGAATTGACCAGAATCAGTTCACCCTGCCGTTCATCCGCTTCGGTCATCTGGACGGTTGTCCAGTTATATTCCGGCTCAACATTTTCATCCGACGATGTAACATCTGAACTGACACTTGAACTTTCACCCGAACTGCCGTCGCCCAGTCCCGACAAAGCGCCCAGTCCCTTGGATA
>DVLW01000117.1 GCA_018715285.1 Candidatus Faecivivens stercoripullorum
GCTCAAATAAGTAAGAGCTTCGGGTCAGCAATGGTTCTGGAAATTTCCGGACTGTGTGACCCAAGGATTGGAGGCCTGAGTATGAATACTAACTACATTGCCAGAAAGATCACCCTTCCTGAAGCCTTTAAAACAAAGGCAGACGCGCGCCTTGCCAAACTGGACAAGTTTTTCGATGACGCGGTGGCAGAAGTCAAGGTTTCCGCTCAAAAGGATACGGCAACAGTCGAATTGACCATTCGCGCCGATGGCATGGTCTTCCGTGCGGAAAATTCGGACGCGGATAAACTGGACGCGCTGGATGCGGCAATCGACACCATCATCAGAAGAATCCGCCGCAATAAGACCAGACTTCAGAAAAAACTGAAAGTTTCCGCCTTTGAACAGATCGAGGCGATTCCGGATGAATATTCTTATGAGGTTGTCCGTGAAAAGGTTGTTGAGCTCCGCCCGATGTCGGTTGAAGAGGCAATTACCCAGATGACCCTGCTGGGACACAGCTTCTTTATGTTTGAGAATGCCGAGACCGGCGTCGTCAATGTGGTGTATCGCCGCAGTGACAGCGGATATGGCGTGCTGATCCCCGGATAACGGGTTTTGTCGGAAAAGGGTAAATGTGCTCTTTCCCGACGGGCTGAAATATGGTATAATAAAGCTGCCGCTGGGAAATGCGGCAGCTTTTGCGTTTTGATATCAATTTACTAAGAAGCTGCCTGCATGGTCTGATGATGGGTTCCCGGCTGCGTATTATCTGCTGGAAAGGATTTATCTATGGAATATACCTATATTGCTCCCTGTCTTTTTGGGCTGGAGAGTATTCTGGCTGGTGAGGTCAGAAGGCTGGGCGGTGAAAATGTGCTGGTCAGCGATGGCCGGGTACAGTTTACCGGCCCGCTCAATATGATGGCACGTGCAAATCTCAACCTTCGGACCGCTGAACGGGTGCTGATTCGTCTGGGCGAATTTGACGCGCACAGCTTTACCCAACTGTTTGATGGGGTCCGGGCACTGCCGCTGGAAGAATTTGTCGGAAAATCGGACGCTTTCCCGGTAAAGGGATACGCGATTCATTCGGCGCTCCATTCGGTGCCTGACTGTCAGAAGATTATCAAAAAGGCTGCGGTTGAGCGCCTTCGGGAAAAGTACGGTGTCAGCTGGTTTGAGGAGACAGGACCGGTTCATCAGATTCAGTTTTCGATTATGAAAGACCATGCCGTCATTATGCTGGATACATCGGGCGCCGGACTGCACAAGCGCGGTTACCGCAAAAATGCCAACGAAGCGCCTATCCGTGAGACACTCGCTTCGGGAATGCTGGATCTGGCTTTTGTCAAAAAGGATACCCAGCTGTATGACCCGTTTTGCGGTTCCGGTACAATCCTGATCGAAGGTGCATTGCGGGCACTGAATATCCCGGCTGGTATCGGCCGTGGGTTCGCTGCGGAAAAATGGGACGCGGTGCCGCCGCATATCTGGAAAGAAGAGCGTGCAAGAGGTCTTGACCTTGTCCGGAAAGACGCACAGTTTTGCGCATTTGGCAGTGATATCGACCGGAATGCTTTTGAACTGGCACTGGACAACGCCAGAAAAGCAGGCGTTGCTGAACGGGTTCGGGTACGGATTCGGGATATCAAGGAGTTCAGGGTGCCGGAGACTGCCGCTGTAGTAGTGACCAATCCGCCGTATGGTGAGCGGATGTTGGATGTTGAACAGGCAAGACAGATCGAGAAAACGATGGGCCGGGTCTTTAAACGCGGCCTGACTGGGTATTATATTATTTCTCCCGATGAGGAGTTCGAAGCACAGTTTGGACGCCGCGCCAATAAGATTCGCCGGCTGTACAATGGTATGCTGCGCTGCAATTTTTACATGTACTACGGTGACCGCCCCAAAAAGCCGGCTCCGTGACCTGGTTCCAATGGCCGGGACATTGTTCCGGTGTGAGGATAAATTTAAAGTGAAAGGATAATCGTAATGAAAAGAAAAATTTCTACTCCCAATGCACCCGCTGCAATCGGTCCTTACTCTCAGGCTGTAAAAGCCGGTGACTTTCTGTATGTTTCCGGTCAGATTCCGCTTTCTCCCGAAACCGGCGAAATCGTAGGTACTACTATCGAGGAACAGACTGAACAGGTCTTCAGAAACCTTCATGCCATCCTGACCGAAGCTGGCATGACTTTTGACGACGTTGTCAAGGCTACTGTCCTGCTGAGCGATATCGGCAATTTCGGCGCTGTAAACGAGATTTACGGCAAGTACTTTAACGGCGAGATTCTGCCTGCACGTGCTGCTTTTGCTGTAAAAGACCTCCCCAAAGGTGCTATGGTTGAGATTGAACTGGTTGCATATAACTGGATGCTGACCAGCAATGATATGCCCAATTTTGATTGATGCTTTTGGTGTCTGCCGTTGGGTGCTGCTGATGCGGATATCCAACGGCAGATGCAAAATGATGGTAAATTTTATCTTTTTTTGTGCAAAAGGTAAAATCTCAAAAAAGGGCTTGCAATTTGTTTTTCCCCGTGATATAATAGCTAACGTTGACGGGAAACCCCCTCACAACAAACAAAAAACAATTGAAAATCTGGGTGTGGCGCAGGTGGTAGCGCGCTACCTTGGGGTGGTAGAGGCCGCAAGTTCAAGTCTTGTCACTCAGACCATGCGGAGTATCATTAAAGG
>DVLW01000118.1 GCA_018715285.1 Candidatus Faecivivens stercoripullorum
TCCTTAGCTCAGTCGGTAGAGCGCATGACTGTTAATCATGATGTCGTCAGTTCGAGCCTGACAGGAGCAGCCAGTAAACTCCGTGATTTTTTCACGGAGTTTTTGTTTTGTGGTAACTGTGAATTTAGACAGGAGGCTTTTCAGATGGGTGTCAGCAATCCCTGCGAAGTTTGCATGAACTATTGTTATAATGAAGAGATCGATGAGTACGAATGCGTACTGGAAATCGGTATGGACATGGATGATTATGAACGCAGCCTGATGGGTGAAAGGGTCAATTGTCCCTTTTTTAAGTTTGGCGATGAGTACAATATCGTCAGAAAGCAGAACTGACGGTTCGGATGAATTGGAATTTATCCAAAAAATAGTCAAAATGTGTGGAACGTTCTGTTATTTTACCGCTATCTGTCAAGACACATGTATGGTATAATGTCAACAACACATATGAAAGGGTGTTGTTGGTGAGTAAGGTAGGAGCTTTTCTGAAACGAAAAGATATCGAAATTTCCTGGAAACGATATGGAATTGACGCACTGGGTGCAATGGCGCAAGGTCTGTTTGCATCGCTGCTGGTTGGGACGATTCTTTCCACAATCGGACAGCAGCTGCATGTTGAGGTACTGCAAACCATTGGTGGATTTGGAAACAGTGTCTCTGGATGCGCAATGGCCATTGCAATTGGCTATGCACTCAAATGTCCGCCTCTGGTGCTGTTTTCGTTGGCTGCGGTAGGGTATTCCGCTAATGCACTGGGTGGCGCGGGTGGACCGCTGTCGGTACTGGTCATTGCGATTATTGCGGCTGAACTGGGAAAAATCGTTTCTAAAGAAACAAAGATTGATATTCTGGTAACACCATGTGTCACGATTCTGTCCGGATGCGGGCTTTCAATGCTGATCGCTCCTGCAATCGGTGCCGCAGCAAGTGCACTGGGTGAGATTATCCGCTGGGCAACTACTCAGCAGCCTTTCCTGATGGGAATTGTCATTTCTGTTCTGGTTGGTATTGCGTTGACGCTTCCAATTTCGTCGGCTGCAATCTGCGCAAGCCTCAGCCTGACCGGGTTGGCCGGTGGTGCTGCGGTTGCCGGATGCTGTGCTCAGATGGTCGGATTTGCGGTCATGAGCTGGAAAGAAAATGGTGTCGGCGGTCTGGTTTCGCAGGGAATCGGTACCTCAATGCTTCAGATGGGCAATATCCTGAAAAATCCGCGCATCTGGTTCCCTCCGATTATTGCATCGGCAATTACCGGCCCGATTGCGACCTGTGTCTTTGGTCTGGAAATGAACGGAACCGCGATTTCGTCTGGTATGGGTACCTGTGGTCTGGTTGGACAGATTGGTGTGTATACCGGATGGGTCAATGATGTGGCAAACGGCGTCAAGACATCCATTACAGCTTTTGACTGGGCTGGTTTGATTCTGATTAGCTTTGTACTGCCTGCTGTACTTTGCTGGGCAATCGGAAAACTGTTCCGCAAAGTGGGCTGGATTAAAGATGGCGATCTCAAACTGAATTAATGAGCAAAACTGTCCTCTGGTATTTTGCCAGGGGACTTTTTTATATTGCTACCGTTTCTGCTTATAGATTTTGTCGTTTTTCTCTTAATTTTTGTTATACCCCTTGCCTTTTGCGGATAAATTGAATATCATTAAATCAGAACCAAAGGGAGGAATATTTGTATGACAAAAAGTAAAATTTTTCGTGCAGTAATGCCGGTTGTGCTGACATTGCTGCTGGGCGGAGGCCTGTATTATTACGCACCGCCCGCAATTAACATCCATGACCCTTCGGCATGGTGGACGCTGATTTTCCTGCTGATTGTATATGGTGTTCTGCGGCTGATTTTTGGCTTCCGTACGTTGACAATTGATGGAAGACCAAACCGCCGCGGCTATTTGGGATTTGCAGCGGCTGGTGTACTGGTAGTTGTTTTTCTGGTAATCAATTTCTTTTCCGGACCGCTGTTTAACGCTTCACGTTACGCAAAGGCCGGTGAAGAACGGATTTCCACCGGTGATTTTGCATCGGAAATTCAGATTGTGGAAAACGGACAGATCACCGATATTGCCATTATGGATACGACGACGGCTGCTGCAATGGGCAAGCGCCAGATTGGTTCGCTTGGCACATTGGCTACCCAGTACGAGCTGGGACAGTTTATGACGACAACCGTTAACGGTCAGGCTAAAAAGGTTGCGACGCTTGGTTACGGCAGCTTCTGGAAATGGCTCAACCGTCGTGGTGAAGGCATTCCTGGATATGTGTCGGTAGACCCGGTAACGGGCAGCAGTGAATATGTCGAGTTCCCGGAACCGATTCACTATTCTGATACCGCTTATTTCAATGAAAATATCTACCGTCATTTGCAGTTCAGTGCACCGACCAGTTATTTTGACAACGTGCATTTTGAGGTGGACAACGACGGCAACCCTTACTGGATTGCAACGACCTATGAATTCCGTGTCGGGCTGGTTGGATGCCCGGTACCCAATGGCGTGCTGGTATGCGACGCAGTTACCGGCAAGACAACCCGTTACGCGGCTGAGGACGCGCCTGACTGGGTCAGCATTGTATTCCCGGCAGATGATATGATTCGTCTGGTCAATTATGCCGGCTTGTACGGCAACGGTTTCTGGAATTCAAGGCTTGCCAAAACCGGCGTCTATACCTGTACCGATGACTACGGCTTCAAGGTAGTCGGCGAAAACCTCAACGCATTTACCGGCATTACCTCTGCGGCAAGTGATAAATCGAATATCGCATTTATCCTGTGTGATGAACATACCGGTCAGGTTCGCCGGTATGATATCTACGGCGCAGAAGAATATTCCGCAAAAACCGCTGCAGAAGGTCTGGTCATGAACTTTGGCTACCGTGCTTCTTTCCCCAGTCTGGTCAATGTAGGCGGTGAGCCGGTTTATATCATGGCTCTGGTAGACGATGGCGCGCTGATTAAAAAGTACGCAATGGTCGATTTGCAGGACTATACCAAGGTTGTCGCGGGTGACACCGTCGAAGATACCTGGAAACAGTTTGTCGAACGGTACGGCGCCGGTGGTCAGAGTGTATCTCAGCAGGCGGAAACGGTATCTGTCCGGCTGACAGCACCGGTTGAAACCGCTGTTATTGAAGGTAATTCGTATGCTTACCTGCAAACGGTTGACAGCATCTATCGCGTACCGGTGGATGGAAACGAAGAAACGCTGTTCCTGGAAAATGGGGACTGGGTCGAGCTGGTGGTATACGCCGAGCTTCGGGACGGTTTCTTTGAGGCAGAACTCAGCCGGTAATTCTGGAATATGAAAAGAGGTGGTTCCGGTGCACAGACGTAAACAGATGCTTCATGACGCAAAATTTGTTTGTATCAGGATGAGCAGAAGAGGTGAGTATAATGAAAAAGACCTTGCCGAAAATTTTGTTGACGCTGGGAATCGCCGGAACACTCCTGCTGACTGTGACAGGCTGCGGACAGAAACAGTCTGTACAGGGATTATTGAGTGACAGCGAAATAAAAACCCTTGAAAGCCTGTATGGGCATAACCAGCAGGCAGTTTTGGAAGGATTGGGACTGTCGGAAAATGATGTGCAGGAACGTGAAAAAGCTCTTGGCTGCTGGAATATCAAAACACC
>DVLW01000119.1 GCA_018715285.1 Candidatus Faecivivens stercoripullorum
CCGAAAGTTATCTGACCGATTACAAGGTAGTGGATGCAGTCAGAATGGAAATCGACGAGGGAAATTATATTTATAACGACACCAGCTGGAAATTTTACGATGTTGACGGCTGCGGATACATGGTTCAGGTACTCGTATACGAAGGAATGTATTTTTGCTGCTGGATACGAACCGAACTGATTTTCTCCTTTCTGGATGACATGACCCAAAGCGGGAACGGCTTTTATTCACTGGTCAATCGATACGGAGAACCGCTGACCAGTGTCGAACGTTTTGAGTCGATGGAAGTCAACGTCCAAAGCGGACAGGTAGAATGTGACAAAAGAGGGTACGAAGCCAATGTGGTCTATCCGTCGTATATGTCGGTCGGGGTTGTGGTTGTCGACCGGGAATTTCTGGGGCTGGACGATGCCGGTGTGTATGTCCTGCTGGTACTGGTTGCCTTTTTGATTGTCCTGTCCATCTCGATTTACATCATTCACTATTTCCGGCAGTATATCCAGCAGCCGCTGGAATCCTTTCAAAACCATGTCAGCAGCTATGTTCAGGAGAAAAAGAATTCCCGGCAGCATGGTTTTGCCGAGCTGAGCCAGATGGAAGATGCTTTCGGCGTACTGGAAGAGCAGGTACGTGCACTGAAAATCGACGTTTACGAGCAGAAGCTCAGCCGGACACGGACTGAACTGGAATACCTGCAAAACCAGATCAAGCCGCACTTTTTTGTCAACTGCTTTTCCATCATCCACGGCATGGCGGAACGGCGGCAGTACGACCGGATTCAGGAACTGTGCCTGATACTTTCAGGGTATGTGCGTTATCTGCTGACCGGCAGTTTTAAAAAGGTACCGCTCAGCCGGGAACTGGAACAGATTGGGGACTTTTTAAATATTCAGAATATCCGTTTTCATACCGAAAATTCGATGGATTCTGATGTAGACGAAGATCTTCTTGACTGTCTGATTCCGCCGGTCACCCTGCTGACCTTTGTTGAGAATACCGTCAAACACAATAAATTCAAACGGGATGACCTGTGTGTAACTGTTTCGGCAGAAGAGGTTATTTCGGGAAACGAGCATAGACTGCGGATGAAGGTTGCCGACAATGGAATCGGGCTTTCGACCGAAGCGCTCGCCAAAAGCCAGGAACTGCTGGCTGCCATCCGCAAAGCGATGCTGATGGACGGGCCGCAGCCGGATAACGAAAACAACGGTGGGCATATCGGCCTTGGCAATGTTTACCGGCGGCTTTTGATGTTTTACGGCAACCGTGCAGATATGGACATCGTCAGCAATACCGGAATTGGAACGGTTGTCACCATGACGATTCCCATCGAACGGGAAGAGCCGCCGCAAAAAGGGATGCTGCCTCCGCGCCGGTTATAATCTGACAGGATGAGCGTACCAAAAAACAGTGCGAAAAATTGTGTAAGATGTCGCTTGTAATTTGGGAGAATATCGGTTATCCTTATAGTACAGGATATTTAATGTTTTTAATAAACCAGGAGCGATCATAAAAGATGGAAGGAAATAAATCATCCGGTGGGCTGCCGGAAGTACGCAGACAAAACCGTGCCCATATCCGCGAGGTGATTTATCGCCGTGCGCCGGTCACCCGAACGGAGATTGCCTCTGAACTGGGGCTGACGCTGCCAACCGTCACCACAAGCGTTGCAAAAATGCTGGAAGACGGGCTTTTGCTGGAAAGTCCCAGTCCGGACAGTGTCGGAAGCGCCGGTGGACGGCCGCCGCTGCTGTTACGGTTTAATCCGAAGGCTGGATACGCAATTGGGGTTGAATTGGGACCGTATGAAACCGCCATTCTGCTAAGCGATCTGGAAGGGACGATTGTTTCAAAAAAGGTTTTGCCGACCGCTCCGGCGGATTACGAAGAGATGCTCTGTCAGCTGGAAACTGAGCTGACACCTTTGCTGCAAAACAAACCGATGGGAATCGGCCTTGGACTGCCTGGTTTTATCCGGCAGGACAGCGGCGAGATACGAACCAGTGTCCTCGACCGGCGATGGAATGACCGTCCAATAGCCGCGGATTTGTCCCGCCGGCTGGGTGTACCGGTTATTGCCGATAACAACGTCCGAATGCGGGCACGCGGACAGGCGCTGTTTCATGGAAAAGAGACGCAGGACCTGTTTGCTTACCTGTTTGTATCCAAAGGCATAGCCTGTCCTCTGATGATTCGTGGACACGTCTTGTCCGGGTCGACCTCAGGTGCAGGCGAACTTGGACACATGGTCATGCAGCCGGGCGGCCCGATCTGCCCGACCTGCGGGAAACGCGGCTGTCTTGAGTCGCTGACCGGCGAGACGGCTATTTTACGTGACTGTACCGAACAGCTGCAATACGGCCACGCTGGGATACTGGCGAAGATCTGCGGTGAAAATCCGCCGGATATCCGTGCTGTTTTGCAGGCGCAGCAGGCAGGGGATACCGATATAGCAGATGTGATGGAAAATGCACTGCGGTATCTTGGTCTGGCACTAGCCAACGTCGTCAATCTGATTTCACCGGCGCAGGTACTGGTGGAAGGGTATATCTTCCGTTATCAGCCCAATCAGGAACTGCTGCTGAAATATGCGCGTTCCCACTTTTTCGGGCTGAATGCGCAGGAAGTACAGATACGGTTTCTGGATTTTGACCGGTACGGCGGCGCGCTTGGAGCAGCTTCCGCGGTTATCGAGCGATTTTGTATTCAGGGAGAAATTTGAAGATTACCCGGTATACAGGTTAACGGACAGATAGCCTGTAAACCGGTAATGTGTGGGATGTTTCTTAAATATTTTAAAAAACATCCCGAGGATTTTTTATAGCAAGTTTCTTAAACTTTTTAATAAACATTCTCATGAAAGGAACGACGATATGAAAAACCTGTTGATTATGCACGGCGGCGGACCGACCGCAGTCATCAATTCATCGCTGTATGGTGCCATTCGTGAAGCAAAAAAGCACAGCGATGTGCAGCATATTTACGCGGCCATCGGCGGCAGCGGCGGTTTGACGCGGGAACAGCTTCAGGATTTAAGAGAGATACCCGAAGCACAGCTGGAACTGCTTCTTTCAACACCGGGTTCTGCTATCGGAACCTCGCGTGACCGTCTCCGTGAAGCAGAGTATCAAAAGATGGCAGAGGTCATCCAGAAATATAACATCGACTGTATTCTCTGTAACGGCGGCAACGGAACGATGGACACCTGCGGGAAACTCTATCAGGAGTGCACCCGACAGGGAATGGACGTTCGGGTAATCGGAATTCCGAAAACCATGGACAACGATATCGCCGTCACCGACCATGCACCCGGATATGGAAGTGCTGCCCGGTATATTGCAGTCAGCACCCGGGAACTGTGCATGGACGTCGCGTCAATGCCGATACATGTTGTCATTCTGGAGACATCGGGACGGAATGCCGGATGGGTTGCAGCGTCATCTGCACTCGCCGCAGGGAATGGATGTTCCGGACCCGACCTGATTTATCTGCCGGAACGGGCGTTTTCAGAAGAGAAGTTTTTGCAGGACGTCAGTGAGCTGCTGACCCGGAAGAAAGGGTTGGTTGTTGTCGTCAGTGAAGGACTGTGTCGGGAAGACGGTCAGCCGGTCGCGGAACCATCCTTTACCATTGGCCGGGATGTTTATTTTGGCGACGTCGGCGGTTATCTGGCAGGACTGGTACAGAAAAAGCTGGGATATAAAGCCCGGGCGGAAAAACCGGGACTGTTGGGACGTGCTTCCATCTGCTGTCAGAGTACGGTTGACCGGGATGAAGCAATTATTGCCGGAGAAATGGCATGTCGTGCCGTGCTGGAAGGTGAGACCGGAAAAATGGTCGCGTTCCGGCGTGTATCGGATGAACCTTACCGTGTCGAGCCATTTCTGGTATCAATTCAGGAAGTTATGCTGACCGAGAAAAAAGTCCCGAATGAATTTATCAATTCTGAGGGCAACCATGTAACCGACGCATTTATCCAGTGGGCAGCACCGCTGATTGGCGGCACGCTGCCGGAAATGGTAAGTTTCCGAAACGACTGATTCTGAGAAAATACAAAAGGAGAACAGAGACTATGCTGGTACCAATGAGAGCGATTTTAGAGACAGCAGACCGCGGGAATTACGCGCAGGGTGCATTCAACGTCAACGCAGTCGCACAGGCGAAAGCGGCGATTGAAGTACATGAAATGTTCCGCAGTCCGGCAATTTTGCAGGGTGCAGACCTTGCAAACGGTTTTATGGGTGGCCGGACAGACTTTGCAAACGCAACGCTGGAAGATAAAAAACGTGGTGCAAAACGGATAGCCGACGCGGTCCGAAAATTCGGTGAAACTTCACCGATTCCGATTGCGCTGCACCTCGACCACGGCAAAAACCTTGATTCCTGCATTGCCGCGATTGAAGGCGGATACACCTCAGTCATGATCGATGGAAGCGCACTGTCATTTGATGAAAATGTCGAGCTGACCCGTGAAGTTGTACGGTATGCTCATCCGCTTGGCGTGACGGTTGAAGGTGAACTCGGGGTACTCGCAGGGGTGGAAGACCATGTTTTTTCGGAAACCTCTACCTACACCAACCCGCTCAAAGCGATTGAGTTTTTCAAAAAGACCGGCTGTGACGCGCTGGCGATCAGTTACGGTACCTGCCACGGTGCCAACAAAGGCCGTGATACCAAAATCCGCCGGGAAATCGCGATTGCCATCAAAGAATCGATGCGGCATGAAGGAATTGACGGATTTCTGGTATCGCATGGTTCCTCGACCGTCCCACAGTATATTGTCCGGGAGATCAACGCAATGGGCGGCAAAATCGAAAATGCCCACGGTATCCCGATTGAACAGCTGATTGACGTTTCCCACTGCGGTATCAGCAAGATCAATGTCGACACCGATATCCGTCTGGCCGTCACCCGGAATATGAAGGAACTTTTCCGGGATCATCCGTCTCTGCGGGAAAGCAGTTCCATCGGGGAAATTTACCGGCTCTTAGAAGCAAACCTGTCGGCATTTGACCCGCGCGTCTTTTTCCCGCCGATTATGAACACCGTAACGACCGGAAATATCCCGGACGCAGACGTCGAAAGGATTATCGACTGTGTAGAACGAGGTGTCAAAGAGGTCATCGGGACACTGATTGTCCAGTTTGGCAGTTACGGAAAAGCACCGGAAGTCGAACAGGTATCCCTTGAACAGATGGCAGCGCGGTACCGGGAAAAGGGTATCTGATGAAAGGAGAAGGGCAATGAAATACATTTTTTTGAATCTGAAACGTTTTGACATTCCGACCGAATTTGGCGGCGTCAACCGGCTGGCACCGGTTCCCGAATGGGGAAAAACGGTGGTTGAATCGACACAGGAGAAACTTTCTGCCTATTCTCCGGAACAGGTAACCTTTGCCGCCTTCCTTCCGGAAGCACACCTGCTTTCGGCTGCTGCCGCAAGGGAAACCGATAGCCCGCTTCACCTCGGAAGTCAGGGAGTCCACCGGCTGGACACTGCACCCGGCGGCAACTTCGGCGCATTTACCACCAGTCTTCCGGCAGCGGCAGTCTGTGCGATGGGGATGGAATGGACGCTGATCGGGCACTGTGAAGAACGAAACAACTACGCGCAGATTCTCGCGGAAGCAGGCGTACACGACCCGGAAGCGGTCAACCGTCTGCTGAATCAGGAAGTACGTGCAGCAGCTGCACGCGGACTGAAAATCCTGTACTGCATCGGTGAAAAGAGCGAGGAACAGGAAAACTGGCAGCAGGTTTTGCAGGCGCAGATTGAAACTGGGCTTGCAGGCGTTGACCGCAGTCAGGTAGTGATTGCCTATGAACCGGTATGGTCAATCGGTCCCGGAAAGACACCGGCCGATAAATCGTACATCACCAAAGTCGCCCGTTTTGTCAAGCAACTGACCGGCGGAATGGACATAGTATACGGCGGCGGTCTGAAATCGGACAATGCTTCGATGCTTGCATCGATTGACGAAATCGACGGCGGACTGATTGCGTTGACCCGATTCAGCGGAGAGATCGGATTTTACCCGGATGAATATCTCGAAATCATCCGTCTGTATCTTGGAAACTGATATTGCTGACTAAGAGAGGAGCAGTTATTGATATGAAACATTTTGATTTTGAATACGGCGCAGGCACGATGGGTGCTGAACTTCCCGACTGGACCGATACCTTTATTCCCGGCGTGACGGTACCCGACCCGGCATTCATTCCGGAAGACCAGCTGGAAAATGCCTATCTGGAAAGCCTGCATCATCCAATCGGGATGCAGCCGCTTTCAGAACTGGCATTCCCGGGTGCAAAGGTCGTCTTTGTCGTGCCCGACCGTGTCAAGGGCGGCGAACAGCCGACCAGCCACCGAAAACTTTCCATTAAATACATCCTGCGGGAACTGTACGCCAAAGGTGTCCGGAAAGAGGATATCATGTTTATCATTTCCAACGGCCTGCATCCGCGTTCGACCGAACAGGACGCCCGGGCAATCTTTGGTGAAGAGCTGTTTTCCGAGTTCTGGCCGACCAATCAAATTATCAGCCACGATTCGGAAGATCCGGAGAACATGGTTGACCTCGGGACGACCCGTCGTGGCGACCCGGTCAGCATCAACCGGTATATATATGAATGCGATATCCCGATTCTGATCGGTCATGTACAGGGCAACCCTTACGGCGGCTACTCGGGCGGATATAAACACTGTGCGACCGGCATTACCAACTGGCGCTCGATTGCTTCCCATCATGTTCCTTCGGTCATGCACCGGAGCGACTTCACACCGGTCAACGGCGGAAGCCTGATGCGGACGAAATTCAATGAAATCGGTATGCACATGGAAGAAAAGATGGGGCATCCCTTTTTCTGCTGTGACGCGGTACTTGACTCGAAATCCCGTCAGATTTCCATCTGGTCAGGCTACGCAAAAGAAATGATGCCGCTTTCCTGGGTAGACGCAGACAAGCGCACCTATGTTCACTGGGCAGAGAAGAAATATGACGTACTGGTCTTTGGTATGCCGCAGAACTTCCACTACGGTGACGGCATGGGCACCAACCCGATCATGATGATGCAGGCACTGTCGGCACAGGTACTGCGATTCAAACGTGTCATGAGCGATAACTGCGTGATTATCTGTTCTTCTCTCTGCAACGGCTTTTTCCATGATGAACGCTGGCCGTACCTGCGGGAACTGTACGAGATGTTCCAGAAAGACTATATGAATATCCTGCCGGACATGAACCGGTATGGAGAATACTTTGCGACCAATCAGGAGTATATCCGCAAATATCGTTTTGCTAATGCTTTCCATCCATTCCACGGTTTCTCGATGATGTCCTGTGGTCATATTGCTGAAATGAACACCTCTGCGATTTACATTGTCGGTGCCCAGCAGCCGGGATATGCCCGCGGAATGGGACTGAAAACACGCGCAACCTTTGAGGAAGCTCTGGAAGACGCAATGCGCAAGTATGTTGGCAGTCATCCGAATATTCTTGCTCTGCCGCTCACCTTCAAGACAGCATCGGTTCACCTTGGGATGAAAGACACTTCCAAAGACGGAATGGATGCCTACGGTCACAGAAGCGGCTGCTGTGGATAATCAGAAAACAGCCTGACAGAAAGGAGTAGCAGACATGTTATCACTTGAGATACTGGATAATACCCCCAAAAAGCTGCTGACCGATGAACGGATTGCAGCCGCCTGCCTGGAATCTGCCCCAGTACTGGATGCCGTTAAAGCTGGAACCGGACTGGATATCGATTCAATGGGCTGGATGGAGGTCACCAAATGGGCTGGTGAACAGACACTTTCCCGTCTGGAAGAAATCGCCGCGCAGGTTGCAGCCGATTCGGACGCATTCGTCGTCATCGGTGTTGGCGGATCCAACAATGCCGCACGTTCAGTTGTCGAAGCGTTCCGCAGTGACAGCGGTGTCGAAATTATCTGGGCAGGGAACACCCTGTCACCGGCAATGATGAACCGGATGCTTTCAATGCTTAACGGGAAGCGTTTTACCATCGACTGTATCGCAAAGAACTTTGAGACGCTGGAACCGGGCGCTTCTTTCCGGGTACTGCGCCAGCTGCTGGTCAGTCGTTTTGGTAAAGAAGAAGCCGCACGCCGTACTATCGCAACCGGCACACCCGGCAGTCGTCTGGAAGAAATCTGCCGGGAAGAAGGGTACACTTTCCTGGCATTCCCGACCGATATCGGCGGACGGTATACTGCGATGAGCAACGTCGGTTTACTGCCGATGGCAGTTGCAGGTCTGGATATACGAGCACTGGTCAGCGGAGCGATGGAGATGCAAAGACAGCTTTATACACTAGCCGCGGATGAAAACCCGGCGCTCAGATATGCGGTTATCCGGAATATGCTGTATAATGATGGCTACAAGTTGGAGATGCTTTCCTCTTTTGAACCGCAGCTCAAGTGGTTTTACAAATGGTGGATACAGCTTTTTGCCGAAAGTGAAGGAAAATGCGGGAAAGGACTGTTCCCGATTGCGTCGGAATATTCGGAAGAACTGCACTCGGTCGGACAGTTTGTACAGGACGGCAGCCCGATTCTGTTTGAAACGTTTCTGGATATCAAAGAGCAGCAGTCCAGCCTGATCTGCCATCCGGACGAGGTAGACGACCGTTTTGGTTATCTCGACGGGAAAGACTTCTGGGAAATCAACAAGGCGTCCTTTACGGCGACCCGTACCGCGCATTCCCGGAAACTGCCCTGTCTGACGCTGACAATTGACCGGCTGGACATGAAGACTTTTGGAGAACTGTTTTATTTTTATCAATTTACCTGCGTCCTGTCCAGTGTTCTGCTGGGTGTCAATCCATTTGACCAGCCCGGCGTAGAGGCATACAAAGGATGGATGTTTAAAGCGCTTGGCAAACCCGGCGCATAATCATAACCGATCAGAAAGGAAGGTAAGTACTATGGAAAAGTATCAAAACCCTGCATTGCCGGTTGCCGAGCGGGTAGAAGATCTGCTGAGCCGGATGACGCTGGAAGAAAAAGCTGCCCAGCTGTGCGGAAATCTGGCGGTATCCTTTATGGAAGACGGCAAGGTGGATATGGAAGCACTTCGGGAACAATTTTCCGATGGACACGGCCGGTTTACCCAGTATTCACTGGTCGGGATTGCAGACCCGATGGTCATTGCCGAAATCACCAACCAGCTCCAGCACTTTTTCGTAGAAGAAACCCGTCTTGGAATACCCGTTGCACTTCAATCCGAAAACCTCTGCGGATACCCGGCAGCAGGCGGAACGATTTTCCCGTCGATGCTGAATATGGCGTCCACCTGGCAGCCGGAGCTGATGGAAACGGTTGCGGATATCATCGGACAGGAGTCGGGAGCGGTCGGTATCAACTCAGCGATGAGCCCGGTAATCGACGTATCCCGTGACCCACGCTGGGGAAGAACCTACGAGACTTTCGGTGAAGACCCTTATCTGGTCAGCCAGATGGGCGTGCACTATATCCGCGGAATGCAGCGGCACGGCATCGGGTGCATTGCCAAACACTTCCTCGGGTATGCTGAGAGTCAGGCAGGTCTCAACTGCGCAGCCGAACGAATTGGTGACCGTGAGCTGTACGAAACCTTCGCGACACCATTTGAAGCCGCAATCAAGGAAGCAAACGTCAGCGGTATGATGGCGTCCTACTCCGAGATTGACGGTATTCCGGTTGCCGCAAACAAAAAGATTGCGCGGACTCTTCTTCGGGATACAATGGGCTTTAAAGGGATGCTGACCTCAGACGGCGGCGGTATCGCACGGCTGTATTCGACAAATAAGGTTGTGCGGTCGTATGAAGAAGCGGGACTGTACGCCATCAAAGGCGGATGCGATACCGAGATTCCGGTTGGCGGTGCATATAAACTGCTGCCACGGTATGTCCGGGAAGGCAAGCTGGATGAAGCGTTGTTGGACGAATCGGTCCGCAGAATCCTGACCATCAAGTTTGAATGCGGTTTGTTTGAAAACCCGTATATTGATCTGGATGCAGTAAAAGAGGCAATGACTAACCCCGAAAAGCAGCAGCTTTCTCTGAAAGCTGCCGAGCAATCGCTGACCCTGCTAAAAAACGACGGCATCCTGCCTCTGACCGGAACCCCGAAACTTGCCGTCATCGGTCCGCACGCAAACAGCCTGCGGTATCCGATCAGCGGGTACACCTATCCGGCCTACCTTGAGATGATCGATGCTTCTCGTGGGAAAGACTCGAACAATATCACCATTGGCGGCATGAAGGATGAAAGTGCAAAAGAAGACGCTTCGCCCGGATACGAAGTCAAGAAGAAAAAATCCGGCGGCGCGTTTGCCAGCATGGTCGACCTGTTCAATGAGGAACAGAAAGCGCGTATCTGTGACATGACCACCAGCCTGCGCAGAATCGGCTGTCAGTCGCTTTATGAAATTCTGGACAATCGGTATATCGTTACCTATGCACCCGGATGTGATATTGTCAAACCCGGTCGGGACGGTTTTGATGAAGCAGTCGCTGCCGCAAAGGAATCAGACGTTGTCATCATGGCACTCGGCGGCAACTGCGGATGGGTCAATGTAACCGGCGGTGAAGGCAAGGACCGCAGTTCGCTCGATCTTCCCGGCGAACAGCAGGCATTGCTGGAAGCGGTCGTGGCAACCGGTAAACCGGTGGTACTGGTTCTGTACGGCCCCGGCTGTTTTGCCATTCCGTGGGCAGACAAACATTGCAGCGCGATTGTACAGGCATGGATGCCCGGTCCCTATGCCGGAATAGCGGTAGCAGATCTTCTGGATGGGACAATCAATCCGGGCGGCAAGCTGCCGGTATCTTTCCCGCGGACGATTGGACAGGTGCCGATTTTCTATAACCATAAGGTCGGTTCGGGGTATGACGACGTCTACGGCAACAACATGATTTTCTCAGGCGGTTATGTTGACGGCTCATCCCGTCCGCTCTATCCGTTTGGATATGGGCTTTCTTATACGACCTTTGCACTGAGCGATTTTGAAGTAGAACAGCCGGAAGTACCGACCAAAGACGGAACCATCCGCCTTTCGGTTAAGGTGACCAATACCGGAACACGTCCGGGCGACGAAGTCGTCCAGCTGTACACCCATTTCAAGGACGCGTATGTGACCCGTCCATGGAAACAGCTAACCGGATTTCTCCGGGTGAGTCTCAAACCGGGACAGTCCAAACGGGTAGATTTTGCCGTCAAGACTTCTCAGCTCGGCTATTATAATGAAGAGATGGAATTTGTTGTTGAACCGGGCGCACTCGACCTGATGGTCGGAACCTCGTCGGCAGATATCGCGTTTACCCGTGAAATCCAGCTGACAGGGGAGCGCTGGCCGCTTGCCGGACGCAGAAGCTATACATCTGAGGCAACTCAGCAGGAGTGCTGATTCTGATCCTGAAAATGCAGAAAACCCAGCCGGAGTCGTCAATTTCCGGCTGGGTTATTGCGGTTACGATTATTATTGAGCCATTGCAGGCAAAGTTTTTGCGATCAGTTCCTGAACCGTCAGCCCCAGCATTTCAGCTCCACGGGAGATGACCTCACGGGAACAGCCGGCAGCAAATTTTTTATCCTTGAACTTTTTCATTACCGACTTGACTTCCATCCCATCCAGCCCGGTCGGACGCATCAAAGCAACAGCACCGATCAGTCCGGTCAGTTCATCGACGGCAAAAAGGTATTTCTCCATCAGCAGCACCGGTTCCACATCGGCGCACAGTCCATACCCATGGCTGACAACGGCATGAATAACACCTTCATCGATATCCAGTTCCCGCAGCAGCGAATCGGCCTTAACACAATGCTGGTCTGGCCACTGTTCAAAATCGATATCATGCAGGATGCCGACAGCTGTCCAGTAATCTTCTTTGCCCGGGTCAACTTCTGCGGCAATTGTACCGAGGACTTTACCGACGATCTGTGCATGCTGAAGGTGAAAAGGCTGCTGGTTATACCGTGAAACCAGTTCGAGAGCCTGCTGCGGAGTAGGAATATAGCTCATGATAATGACCTCCTGATATGTAAGGATAAAACAAAAGCTCTGATGTATAAACACATCAGAGCCTGAAAGCTGGTGTGCCCGACAGGAGTCGAACCTGCGACCTTTGG
>DVLW01000120.1 GCA_018715285.1 Candidatus Faecivivens stercoripullorum
TATTTGGTACATTGCTGGGAAGGGTAGTCTGCGGTTTTCTCTGTCCGTTTGGGTGGTTTCAGGAGCTGCTCCACAAAATCCCTGTCCGCAAGTTTTCTACCAAACCTTTGCATATCCTGACCTGGCTGAAATATGTGATTCTGGTCGTTTTCGTTTTGGTGCTGCCGGTTACGGTTGTGAATGAAGTGGGGATGGGGGACCCATTTTTCTGTAAATACATCTGTCCAGCCGGGATTCTGGAAGGCGGAATCCCGCTGTCGATTGCGGATGAAGCAATCCGGGCGAGCCTTGGCTGGCTGTTCACCTGGAAAAGCTGTATTCTGCTGGGGATTATCGTACTGTCGATGTTTTTCTACCGGCCGTTCTGTAAATGGCTCTGCCCGTTGGGTGCATTTTACGCATTGTTTAACAGGGTATCGGGCTACCGTCTGCATGTCGATCATGATAAATGCACATCCTGCGGTGGGTGCAGCCGGGTCTGCAAGATGGATGTAGACGTATTCCGTACGCCAAACCATCCCGAGTGCATCCGGTGCGGGGCATGTATGGATGCCTGCCCGCATCACGCGATTTCCAAGTCATTTTTATTTTATTCATCACAAAAGGGGAAAGATGTATGAAGAAATTTGTTTCGATACTGCTCACCGCCATTCTGGTGATTGGGGCATTCACCGGCTGCGGAGCGAAAAGCGGCGATGAACTGCTCACCAAGACGCCGTTTCCTGAATTTTCCGAGCAGGATATGTCCGGGAATACCATTACAAGCGATATCTTCTCGGAATACGACGCGACGATTGTCAATTTCTGGAACAACGGCTGCGGAACCTGTATTGCCGAGATGCCGGAGCTGGAAGAACTGTATCAGGATTTTCAGGAGCAGAATATCAACCTGATCGGAGTGGGGACCGATTCAGGCGAAGGCGAAGAACAGCACCAGCTGGCAGCAAGCATTCTTAAAGAAAAGGGCGTCACCTATCAGAACATTTCGCCCTCACCTGAAAACGAATTTTATCAGGAGTTTGTCTCGCAGATCAGCAGCTATCCCACGACCTACATTGTCGACAGCGAAGGGAACATCATAGGCGCGCCGATTGTCGGCAACGTGAAGAAGCAGCTGGATACCATCCAGTCCCGGATAGAGAACGCTTCCAAGTAATCCATATAGATTTTCATATTTGCGCTGTATAAACAGACAGGGCCGTATATTCATACGGTCCTGTTTTTGCGTATCGGCCAAAAAATAATACAGCCGGTTCTGCCCGAAAGACAGAAACCGGCCGTAAAACTGGTTTTAGATATAAGGAAAATCAGATTTCCCAGTTTGCGGTATAATCAAACGCACTGAACTTTGCCGCACCGTTTTCAGCGAACAGACCGATGAATGCACCAGTAAAGGTCATCATTTCGGTAACCTCGGTTGCAAGGCCGATGGTATAGCCGGAGCCAAGGGTGACAAAGCCATTGCCGGCGTCAATCGCGAAGGAATATGTACTGCGGTCGGAGGTGATGCGAAGGGTCACCGACTGGACGTCATCGGGGAGCGGGATTTCAGAAGCGACCATCTCCATATCATAGAGGTGTTTGCGCAGCTGTGCATACAGTTTGCCATAACGGCGGGTAATCAGCACGTCATAGTGGTGGGAGTGGATGCCATAAGCGGTGATACCAGCCGAGCAGCCTTCCGGGATATCGCAGGACAGGACAACGGTCGAGCAGCTGACAAACTGGGTCTGACGGATACCCACGAAGGTCGGGGTCGTATTCGGGGTAGACAGCCGCTGATCGGTGCCGTTGAGCAGCAGTCCGCCGTCCAGCTTATAGTTTTCCATCACCGGGTTGCGCAGCCAGGTGAAATCAGCAGGCAGTTTATCCATCTTTGCAAAGTCACAGTGGATATCGTCGGATACCGGTTTGACGGTATCTGCACAGGGCAGGTCAAAATCCGGTTCCATTTCCATCAAACCGTTATTGCGCATAACCGGCCAGCCATCTACCCAGTCGATACGTCCGAGGAAGGTTTCGCGGCCAAGATGATGTGCCATCGGGCCGATCGGACGGGTACCCAGCGAAACAACCCACCAGTTGCCGTTTTCATCGTCCACCAGATCAGCGTGACCGGTGCACTGGATGGGATAACCGTTGGTATTGCGGGCGGTCAGCAGCGGGCCAGCGGGATTGAACTCATACGGGCCCTCGATATTGCGGCTGCGGCCGATGGTTTCCATATGGCCGAATTCGGTACCGCCTTCAGCCAGCATCAGGTAATACCAGCCGTCTTTTTTGTACATATGCGGGCCTTCCGGGCATTTTCCGCCGGAACCGCGGGAGATAACCTTTTTATCCGAGAGGATTTCACCGGTCATCGGGTCGAGCTTGAAGAAGACGATACCCTGATCGCCCTTTTCATCATGACCGGTACCGGTATACCAGCAGGAGCCGTCATCGTCGAAGAAGACAGACGGGTCGATACCCATCTGGTCAATCCATGCAGGTTCCGACCAGGGGCCTTCGGGGTTTTCCGAGTGGACGATAAAGTTGCCGGGTTTGCCGCCCATCCACATACGGTTGACGTTGGTGGTAATCATGTAGAACATACCGTCATGATACCGGATAGTCGGCGCGAAGATACCGCCGGAAGGATTGCATCCGGTCAGCGGGAGCTGGCTTTCTCTGTCGAGTACGCATCCGGTCAGCGACCAGTTGACGAGGTTTTTGCTCTGGCGCAGCGGAACGCCTGGGAAGAACTCGAACGAGGAGTTGACCAGATAGAAGGTATCACCTTTACGGCAGATGGAAGGGTCGGGATTATATCCCGGGACGATAGGGTTACGAAACTTCATAAAAAATTCCTCCTTAATGTGTACGAGCACACAGTCTGTGCCAATACATCAACCATAGACATTGTAGCACGCTGCGGTATCCCGTGTCAACAAAATCAGCATGATTATTCCGGGAAATTTTGTTGAAAAACCGGGAGTCTGCCTGTACAGCTGTCAGAAACTGCACAGGCAGAGGATATCGGATATCATTACAGGGTAATACGGCCGTGGCTGTAGATATAAAAAAGTTCCTGACTATAGCGGTATGCTTTTTCAAGCGGCGAAAAAGTTTTCTCAAAATCTGCCGCAGCCTGGGAATCCGGCTGGAAGAAAGGCGGCTCGAACAGCTTACTTTCATGATAAATCCATTTTTTACCCTGTAAAGCGCCGGGAACCAGTTCTTTTACCAGCAGCGCGACAGGGTAGCACTCGGAATCAGAGAGGTTGACAAAATACCGGCTGCCGTTTTTGAATCCACGGCTGATATAGTTTTCCGGATTGCCGAAGATGACCACGGTATCATATCCCATTTCGACAGCCTTCTGGAAGGAATGTTCCAGCAGCGCTTTTCCGTAGCCTTTGCGCTGGTATTCCGGCAGGACGCTCAGCGGACCGAAGGTGAGGATATTTTTCACTTCACCCGTCTGACGCTCGGTCAGCGTCGCTTTGGTATAGATGACATTGCCGACGATTTTTCCGTCCTCTTCGATGACGAAATCCAGTTCCGGAATATAGTCCGGATGTTCGCGCATGATGTGCACCAGAAAATGCTCATCACAGCCAGGCGCGTTGACATTCCAGAAAGCAAGCCGGGTCAGTTCCTCGACGGTGCGGAAATCATCAGGGGTTTCATTGCGGATTGTAGCCATGCAGTTTCCTCCATTCATTTGTATCTGAAAAGAGTATACCACAAGGGAAAGGCAAATTCAACGAATTTTCCAGTTTTACAATATCCGAAAAGGAAAATTTCGGACAATCTGTTGCAATTTCCCAAAAAAGAAGGTATCATAATGGTATCCATCCACGGGCAGATGATGATAGCCCGTGGGAATCGTAAAAGGAGTGTGAATTTTATGGCAGTATATACCCCTGATGAACGGGACAGCGATATTTCTCTGCTGGAGGTATACGATACCCATACCGGCGAACGGCGGATACTGCGCCAGTATGACCATCTGATCGAGGCACCCAACTGGAGTAAAGACGGACGGAGCCTGTATTATAACAGCCGCGGGAAAATCTGGCGTTACGATCTGTCCGGCGGGTACGATGAGGAGATTGATACCGGCTTTGCAGCCAACTGCAACAATGACCATGTACTCTCGCCGGATGGCAAGGAGATAGCCGTCAGCCATTCGGAAGAAAGCTGGATATCCAAAGTTTACATCCTGCCGATAAAGGGCGGCACACCGCGCCTTGTGACCGAAAAAGGCCCGAGTTACCTGCACGGATGGTCACCGGACGGCAGCCAGCTTGCCTACTGTGCATTCCGTCCGGAAGGAGACGGCGCGGATATTTATACAATTTCGACAGATGGCGGCGAGGAAACACGGCTGACCGATGCACCCGGACTGAACGATGGCCCGGAATATAGCCCGGATGGGAAGTACATCTGGTTTAACTCGGTGCGGAGCGGGCTGATGCAGATCTGGCGGATGAAAGCGGACGGCAGCGAACAGACCCAGATGACCTTTGACGAAGGCTGGAACAGCTGGTTTGCGCACATTTCTCCGGACGGGAAAAGGGTTGTGTACATCTGCTATAAAAAAGGTGACCTCGAGCCGGGCGAACATCTGCCGCATAAGAATGTTGAACTGCGGATGATGAACGCGGACGGGACGAATGTGCAGACGATTGCACGGCTTTTTGGCGGACAGGGGACGATCAACGTCAATTCCTGGAGCCCGGATTCACGGGAATTTGCGTTTGTATCCTACCGTCTGGCGGACAAACGTTAATCCCGGGAGACAGTGAAAATATTGTATATTTTGTTGGAATTTTCTTGAAATAAATTTCTTTATTACCCTTAAAGATTACCAAAAATACGACATACTATTGACCTTTGTTGCGATACGGCGTATAA
>DVLW01000121.1 GCA_018715285.1 Candidatus Faecivivens stercoripullorum
AAGGCTTGCGGGGTCCAGTGGGCAGAGCCCCTGGTCGCTCCATCGCAATGGAGCGAAATCTCTTATCCCCAAAACTAGCTCAGCAAGGGGTAGCAAAATGCCCGCAGGTATTTTGCGTAGGGGACGCATAGCAAGGGCGTCCCCTATGGATGAAGTGGGTTCGATGCCCACTTCATCCATAAAAATCGAGCGAGCTGTAAACTACCGATTACGCAGTCACTGGAACTACGTGGGCCGGCACGGCGCTGACAGATTTTTGACCTGTTCCCCTCTTAAACTGTCCGGTGGACAGTTTAAGACGGCACAGTGCCTGTGCTCCCTGTTTCGCAACGGTCGCTCCTGCTTCGCAATCCGCTCGATTGTGGGTAAAACAACCTGAGCGAACGCGCCGGGTGGCGTGTCGCCGCGGACTTGATGCCGGGATTCGTTCACGCCTCTGGAACTCAGCAACCCTACCTTGCTTCCACGCTCGGCAAAATATTTCCGATGGCGAGTCACCTCTGACTTGTTCCGGTGCAAAACCTGCGCTCCCCTGTTTGGCGATGTGATACCACGCCTTCGGAACTCAACAACCCGACCTTGCTTCCATGCTCGAACGTACAGTAGATAGTGCGAAATTGATTTACCGAAACTTTGACATCAACGAAGAAAGTCCATGAATTCCCGAAACAGGAGTTCATGGACTTTCTTATCGCGCAAAACCATTCAACCCGGCTATCATTCCCCAGTCTGAAGCTCAACTACCACAACTTCCGGCCTGTTATTGAACCGAACCGGCATCAGGCTGTTGCCTACCCCACGGCTGACGACCATCTTTGTCGAACCGTTGGTATAAACGCCGCCGTCGTATTCCGGCAAAATACCCTGACCGGGTGCATACAGACCGCCGATGACCGGCAGCCTGAACTGACCGCCGTGGGAATGCCCGGAAAATACCAGATCACATCCACTCTCGGCGTACACCTCCATCAGTTCCGGACGATGAGACAGCAAAACCGAATACATTTCCTCATCCCGAAGCCGACTGATATTTTCCAGTGCCAGCTCTTCCCTTGTCATCCCGGAAAGGCGCTCCTGATACACCGTATAATAAAACCCGATATCATCCAGCCCAATCAGCTGGATTTCCGCACCATCCTTTTCAACCGTCACCGCTTCATCCCGTAGAACGCATACACCCAGCTGTTCCAACTCATCCGCCAGCTGTTCAAATGTATCAATCATCCGGGACTCATGGTTACCGGAGACATAATACACCGGCGCGATTTGGAGCGCCTGCCGTGCAAAATCCACCGCGACCGCCGTATTGGTGCGCCGCGAATCAATCAGATCGCCGGTCAAAACGATGATATCCGGGTCAGATTCGGACAGCATGTCTACCAACCGTGCATTGCCTTTCCCGAAGACGTCGTTGTGCAGGTCGGACACCTGTGCAATCCGAAATCCTGAAAACGCATCCGGCAGCCGGTCGGACGTGACGGTATACTCCTGAATCATCAGCGCGGTATTTCCCCACAAAACCCATCCGATACCTGCCAGCAGTACTATACAGGCAGTAGCCGTAATGATATTTTTCTTTTTCTTCATCATCCAATCCCTCCCGAAGATGCAAAATTGTCCATGCTATTTACATTTTGCAAATAACACGCTATAATAACAGATAGGTTCTCCAGATCATATTATCAGAAAGGTTATTGTACATATGCTGATCGATTGTCATAATCATTCATTATACAGCTTTGACGGTCAGGAAAAGGTCGCTGACCTCTGCAAAAATGCTGTCAAACTCGGCCTTTCGGTCTTTGCACTGACCGACCACTGCGACATGATCGACGGTATCGCACCCGACGCACTTATCAGCCATATCACCGGCTCGGTCAATGAACTGACCGCCTGGCGTGAATCCCACCGGGACACCAGCTGCCGGATGCTGATTGGTATCGAACTGGGCGACCCGCTGGAAAATCTGCCGCTCGCGGATGAAATGCTGAAGCTCTGCCCGTATGATGTCATCATCGGTTCGATTCATACCGACGGCGTGACCGACTATTATTTCGGCGATTACAGCCAGACACCTGAACAGGAACTGAACGAAAGCCTTGTCCGGTATTTTAACCGGCTGTGCGAGATGGCAGAATGGGGTCAGTTTGACGTGCTGGCGCATATCACCTACCCTTTGCGGTACATCATCGGCGACTACGGACGCGAAATCAACCTCGACCGGTTCCAGCCGCTGATTGACAAACTGTTTTACACGATTATCCGCAAGGGCATTGTCCTCGAAGTCAATACCAGCGGACTGCGCCAGAAAATTAACGCTACTCTGCCGGATGAAGAGCTGCTGCGGCGGTATTACGGTCTTGGCGGACGGCTGGTCACGATTGGTTCGGATGCACACCGGCTGCGTGATATGGCGTATGGCGTGGAAGAAACCGAAGAAATGCTCCGCAGAATCGGCTTTAACGAAGTCGTATGGTTTGAGCGCCGCGAGATGCGCAAAATGCCGCTCTGATACCGGAACCATTTAAATCACTGGCAAGTCACACTGTAAGGCAGCCCGTTTTGGGCGCCAGCGACAGAAAGGAATGACGATATATGAACAGAAGATATCTTCGCTTTCCGGCGCTCCTGCTCACAGCGCTCCTCTCTGCGGGGATGCTCAGCGGGTGTGTCGCCAAGCTGGACGAGCTGACCGACAAGGCTATCAACGCTATCGGCTCTAGTGTTTCAGACGCGATGGAAGACGTAGACGTCAAAAAAACGATGAAAGATTTCAGCAGCAAGATTGACCAGCTGCTCAACGATATGCCGGAGACCAACAGTGCACTGAAGGATACGGTTTCATCTATTACCTCATCGATTGCAAATGACGTTTCGTCCTCGTCCCAGCCTGCCGAAGACTCGGACACACCCACCAGTGAAGCGGCAGACGTTACCGTCACCGAGGACGGCAGCTATACCAGCAAGGACGAAGTAGCGGCCTACCTGCACAGTTACGGAAAACTTCCGTCCAACTACCTGACCACCGAAGCGGCAAAAGCACTCGGATGGGATGGAGAGAGCGACCTGTGGGCTGTCCAGTCAGGCGCGTCAATCGGTGGTGACGAGTACGGAAACCATGCCGGCCTGCTTCCGTCAGCTGATGGACGGACCTGGAAACAGTGTGATGTCGCGTATAATGGCGGCACACGCGGTCCTGAACGGCTGGTGTATTCGAGTGACGGGTTGATTTATTACAGTCCTGACCGGTTCACGACGTTTGAAGAGATTGTATTTTAAGGGATTACATCGGGAATTGCGCATGTGATATGTGCAGTTCCCTTTTTTATGTGATATTCAGACGATATATTGATAGAAAGAAAGCCATACCGACAGGTTGATATCCGCTATGACAGCGAATATTCTTGCGGTATGGCTTTTTCATATTCCGTTTAGACCTGCCTAATGAGCGAGAAAACAAACTCGCACAATCTACCTGGCGCGTTTGCTCAGGCTGTTTTACCTACAATCGAGCGGATTGCGAAGCAGGAGCGACCGTCGCGAACTGGCAGCAGAAGCATTCCGCCGCTTTACTCGTTGGATGGTGGTCGAAGCTTTTAACTGCTGAGCACTATTTGGGAGAGTAAACGTCGGTAAACGGGAGCACAGGCACTGTGCCGTCGCACGACTGTCCACCGGACAGTCGACGAGGGGCAGAAAGTGCGCCATATCGGCGCAGTGAAGTGCTGCGCAGTGAAGTGCGCGTTGCGCGTGAAGCAGCTTCGCAGTGAAGTTTGCTTCGCAAGTGTTTTTTGAATTTGAAAATGAAACTTCACGTTCTGCGT
>DVLW01000122.1 GCA_018715285.1 Candidatus Faecivivens stercoripullorum
GTGGAAAACTTTTGGTGAGGTAATGTCGAAAATGCCGTTTTTTCGGATTTTCTGTCATTTACTGTTCATACATACCATCTGCATAGTGGAAAAACGGCTGTCAGTCAGACGGTGGAATGTTAATAACCCTGTGGAAACGGTGGATAACGTGTATTTTTTTTCCAGATTGTACATTTTGTAAAATCTGAGGAAACTGGCCGGAAAAAGATCGCATAAACGTAGATGTTTATCCGGATTTTCTGTCAAAATAGCCCAATGAAAGACGATTATCCATAAAACATGCTGTCATCTCCCGGTATCAAAACTGCAAAATAAAAGAGGCAGACAGCCAAAGTTTTTCACACTTTTGATTCTTGCAAAAAACTGCTAAATATAGTATAGTGTTAAAAGCGATATTTGCGGAAAAACCGTTCTTTCATTTCCGGTATGCCGCAGGCGTAATCAGACGGATTTTTAACCCCTGACTGCGGGCATACCGCACCGTATAGGCGGTTCCACCCCATGGAGTCCCGTTATACACTCCGATCAGCAGTGAACTGTGGTCTACCATATACCGGTTCCTTACCAGATACCCTTCTGAAAAACGAACCGGCATCAGAGACACCTTTTCATCGGCCGCATCCCGCAGCCTGTAATAACGCTGCCGCCATTCTTCCGGCCAGCCGTCGGTCTGTGCATCAAAAGGAGCCACGCAGATCAGTTTGATTTCCGGGAACTGTTCCCGCAAAGCGAGGACCAGTTCACCCGCGATGATATCGCTTCCCATCGCCATCCCGCAGTAAAAATACTGATAACCGGCGTCCACCGCCTCCTGTATTGCGATATGCAGATCAAGGCGCAGGTCATCCAGCCGGCAGTTTGTCAGCATCCGCGGACGATGGCCGGTAAAACAGGCAGAACGTGCTTTTCGTGACTGATCGAATGGAGCAGGCATAGGATAAAGGCCTCCTTTATGTTATAATAGCGGCAGACAGCGCAGTATTGCCTGAATCTTATTATACCATCGAATGAAAATTTCCGGTAGTGTTTTAACATAAACTTTCAGGACAGCTGATAGACAATTTAGGAAACTGACTGTATTTTCATTTGGAGCAGAAAGGTCTGGTATTGATGGAGTTTTTGAAAAGGACCTGGGCAGAAATCAATCTGGATGCCCTGAAGTCGAATATTGAAGCAATCCGCTCGGCTATCCCGCCGCAGACCGGCATTATTGCCGTAGTCAAGGCGGACGCTTACGGCCACGGCGACGGTTATATCGCCGGTGAACTGGAGCAGCTGGGAATCCATTTTTTTGCGGTTTCCAATCTGGAAGAGGCGCTTTCTCTGCGCAGAAAGGGTATCAGCGGCGATATCCTGATTCTCGGGCCGACTCCCTACCGCCGGGCTGCTGATCTGGCTGCCAACAACATTACCCAGACGGTTTATTCCAGTCAGTATGCCGGTGATCTCAGCCGGGCAGCGGTTGCGGCCGGAGTGAAGGTACACTGTCACATCAAGCTGGATACCGGTATGGGCAGAATCGGATTTGTCGTCCGGGAAGATCAGGACCCAACTGAAGAAATCAAACAGGTGGCCAGTCTGCCGGGACTGGAATTGGGCGGTATTTTCAGCCATTTTTCCTCAGCTGATGATATCACCCCTGAAGGTGAAGCCTACACCGTATTGCAGCAGCAGCGGTTTGACCGGACGGTCGAGTCGCTGGAAAAAGCGGGTATCCATTTTAACTGCCGGCATCTGCAAAACTCCGCCGGAATTGAAAATGAACGCGACTGCCAGTATGATTATGTCCGCGCCGGTATTATCCTGTACGGTATGCCGGTCGATACCAAAAACGGATGCGCATTGGATTTGCACCCGCTGCTGTCCATCCGTTCGGTCGTCACAATGGTTAAAACGCTGCACGGCGGCAATCCCGTCAGCTATGGCCGGCATTATACCACGCCGGAAGACCGGATTATCGCAACAGTACCGATTGGATATGCAGACGGCTATCTGCGCTGCATGAGCGGTAAAGCCAGTGTTCTGATTCGCGGCAAACGTGCAAAGGTAATCGGCAATGTCTGCATGGACCAGATTATGGTAGATGTCACCGACATTCCCGGTGTATCAGAGGAAGATATCGTCACCATCGTCGGAACGGACGGAAACGACTGCATCACCTTTGATGAACTGGCCGGATATGCTGACACCATCAGTTATGAGCTGTTCTGCCTGATTGGCAAACGGGTTCCGAGAGTATACTATCGTGATGGAAAGGAAGTCGGAGCCGTCAACTACCTGATCGATGAACCGCTGACCAACCTGCCGGAATAAGGGCATCTTGACATAAAAAATGCAGGGTGCTATAATTTATCTGTCAATCTTTAACAGTTTATTTCCGAGCAGGAAGGATGGTTTATATGACAAATGTTGTATTGGATTCGCTCAAGAGCCGCCGCAGCTGCCGCAGTTATCAGCCGCAGCAGATTAAGCCGGAAGAACTCGCAGCCGTTTTAGAAGCCGGAACCTGGGCACCGACCGCAATGGGTACTCAGGAACCGCTGATCGTTGTCGTTCAGGACCCCGAAAAAATCGCGCGGATTGAACGGATGAACGCTGCTGTTATGGGCAATCCGGACGGCCATCCTTTTTATGGCGCACCGACACTGCTGATTGTATTTGCGGATGCTTCCCGCGGCGGTGTATTCGTGGAAGACGGAAGCCTTGTTATGGGCAACCTTCTTAATGCTGCGCACGCTGTAGGACTCGGAAGCTGCTGGATTCACCGTGCACGTGAAGTCTTCCAGTCCGAAGAAGGCAAGGCAATGATGAAAGAATGGGGCGTCCCGGAAAATTACGCCGGTATCGGCAACTGCATCCTTGGGTACCCGGTTCAGGAAGCTCCTGCCAAACCCAGAAAAGATGGCTATGTAATTTTTGACTGATGATATCATTGTAAAGCCGTGGCAATCATCTCCTGCCACGGTTTTATTTATATTTCTGCTGCCGGTCAAACCATCCTTTGCCGGAAACAGAATGGGAGGATGACGGATGAAAGAAAATATACTGATCGTCGACGACGAAGAGGAAATTGCGGAACTGGTCGGTGTCTACCTGAAAAATGAGGGCTTCACCGTTTTGATCTGTCACAACGGAGCCGACGCACTCGCCTGTGTGGAACGGGAAGAAATCAGTCTTGCGGTGCTGGATGTCATGCTGCCGGATACCGACGGATTTACCCTTTGCCGCAAGATACGCGAGCAGCATCTTTTCCCGATTGTCATGCTGACGGCAAGGATCGAGGATATCGATAAGATTACCGGGCTGACTATCGGCGCGGATGATTATATCACCAAGCCGTTCAACCCACTTGAACTGGTTGCGCGAATCAAGACCCAGCTTCGCCGGTACCTGCGGTATGACCGCGGCGGAATGCCGGAAGGAGACATTCAGGAGGACAGCATCCATATCCGCGGACTGTCCATCTTCCGCAGCCAGCATAAATGCACCCTGAACGGCAAAGAGCTGACGGTAACACCGACCGAATTCAATATATTATGGTATCTGTGCAGTCATCGCGGCAAAGCGGTTTCTTCGGAGGAACTGTTTGAAGCGGTCTGGAAAGAAAAATATCTGGACAGCAACAATACCGTGATGGCGCATATCGCACGGCTCCGGGAAAAAATGCAGGAGCCGCCGCGTCATCCAAAATATATCAAAACCATCTGGGGAGTTGGATATACCATTGAATAACAATCAAAAACCGCGGCACAGCCAGCTCAGCCGCCAGATTTTACTGCAATATCTGCTGTCCATTGCCGGCACCGGCATCCTGTATATTCTGCTGGTTTTTCTGCTGTGGCTGATTAGCCGAAGTTTTGTATGGCAGCCATGGGACCCTCTCTATCAGCTGCTGCAATGGGTGAAAGATAATTTTATTCTGGTCTTTACCGGTACGCTGATCGTCATCTGGGCGGTCATCACCTATCTGTTTATCAAGCGTCCGCTGCGGTATCTCGACCGGATGATCGAAGCTGCCAAGCAGCTGGCTGCACCGAATGAACAGGAAATCCTTCTGCCAAAGGCGATGAAGACGGTACAGGACGAGATGAATCTGGTACGGGAACAGGCACTGCGCAACGCCTATGCCGCACGGGAAGCCGAACAGCGTAAAAACGACCTGATTGTCTATCTCGCTCATGACCTGAAAACTCCGCTCACCAGCGTGATCGGATATCTGAATCTGTTGCAGGATGAGCCGCAGATTTCACCTGAACTGCGTGCACGGTACACCGGTATTGCGCTGGATAAAGCATTGCGGCTGGAAGAGCTTATCAACGATTTCTTTGATATCACCCGCTTTAACCTGACCACCCTCACCCTTGAGCCGGAACGCATCAATTTCAGCCGGATGCTGGAACAGGTCACCTGTGAATTCCAGCCGATTCTCGCTGAAAAGGGTCTGGAATGGGAAACGGTCATCCAGCCGGATATATCTATTCTCTGTGACCCGGACAAAATTGAAAGGGTTCTGGACAACCTCATCCGAAACGCCGTCAATTACAGCTATCCGGACAGCAAGATCTTTCTGTCGATGTACAGTCTGGGTGAACAGATTGAAATTGACCTGAAAAACAAAGGCAAAACCATTCCGCCGGAAAAGCTCAGCCGGATTTTTGAACAATTTTACCGGCTGGATTCCTCCCGTTCCTCCAAAACAGGCGGTTCCGGACTTGGGCTGGCGATTGCCAAAGAGATTGTGACGCTGCATGGCGGCAGTATCCGCGCAGAGAGTGAAAACGAAAGCGTCTGTTTTCAGGTCGTCCTGCCGAAAAATTGTCAGAAAATCGTATGAATTTCCGCATAAAAAAGTGATTTCTCCGCTGTAAAAACCGCATATATTCTTTGCCCTGTTCTGTTACAATCAATGTGTAACCAAACAGGGCTTTTTTGGCCCGGAAAGGGTGCAAAGGATATGAAAACATGGGAGCAATCTGTTTATAATACAACCAATACTCCTGCCAGTCTGCCATCGGGAAGGCCGCGCAGACGAAGAAAAAGACGGAAATGGATAAAATTTTTGATAATCGTCATGCTGATTGGCATAGCAGCGGCAATTGGGCGGAAATATCATCCGCTGCCGGTATCAGAGCTGTATTCCTCCATCTGTTCTCTGACCGGCAGCGAAAATAATGCCTCGTACACTGGCAGTATTGATGCAGAGGAAGACGGCTGGCAGCTGCTTCTGGTCAACCGGGAAAATCCTCTTCCGGAAGGGTACGAGATAGAACTGACCGAACTTTCAAACGGTGAAAAGGTGGATTCCCGCATCTATCCGGCGCTTCAGCAGATGTTTGACGATATGCGGGCAGACGGGATTTATCCGGTAGTTGTCTCCGGATACCGCACCGATCAGGAACAGCAGCAGATTCTGGATGATAAAATCGAAAGCTACCGTCAGGAAGGGTATTCGGATGCAGATGCTTCGGCACTGGCCCAGGACTGGGTTGCCATTCCCGGCACCAGCGAACATCAGACCGGACTTGCAGTGGATATCAATGCCGACGGCATCCATTCAGCCGGATACGAAGTATACGACTGGCTGCTCGACCATGCGGATGAATACGGCTTTATCAAGCGGTATCCCGAAGATAAAGTAGAATTGACCGGCATTTCAAATGAACCATGGCATTACCGCTATGTCGGCAAAAAAGCGGCTGCTGAAATAACAAAAAAAGGCCTCTGTCTGGAAGAGTATCTCGGGTAACTCTTCCCGGCAGAGGCCGGTTTTTTATCAATTATTCTTTGACTGCACGGGTCGCGACAAAACTCGGGATATTATGCTCATGAAGGTTCCCGACGCCGTTGGTATCCTCATACAGATGGGTCAGACGGAATCCGGCCTGTAACTGGCAGCCGATCTGTTCCTCCATCGTATGGGAAAACTGTACGCCTTCATTACGGGCCATCGCCTGCTCATAAAGCTGCGGATTTTTCAGCGGATTGTACGGAAGGCTGTAGACAATCTTTGACTCGGTTTCATCGACGATAAAGTTCATCCCGTTATCCAGACCGCAAAGCAGGATTCCGCCCTTTTTCAGTACCCGCCAGCACTCTTTAAATACCGGCAGAACCTCCTCGATATAACAATTGGATACCGGATGGAAGATGATATCAAAGCTCTCATCCTCAAACGGAAGCCGTTTGGTCATATCCCCGCGGATTATTTCGACCGAATACCCTTCCCGTTTGGCGACCATCCGTTCACTTTCGCACTGCACCTCCGAATAATCCAATACGGTGCACTGAGCGCCAAGCGCTGAAAAAACCGGTATCTGCTGACCACCGCCGCTTGCAAGCCCGAGGAGCTTTTTCCCGCTGAGTTTTCCAAACCATTCATGCGGCACAGGTTTCGTCGGTGTGAGATATACCCCCCAGTTTCCAGCCAGTGCATTCAGATATACCTCATGGGAAATCGGTTTTCCCCATTCCCAGCCATCCCGGCACCAGCTGTCGATGACGGCTGAATTGATCTCCTGATAATCCATCCTGCAAAACCTCCGTTTTGTTGAAATCAGTTTCATTATATCAGACAAAACCTGCCGCGGCAACCGATCTTGCGGCATAATCTTTGGTGCGGATGCGCTTCTCGGTAAAGAAACTGGTAAAAAGAGAAAAAAGCGTAAATTTGATGAACAGGCTATGGAAAAGCCGGGCAAATTGTTGTATAATAATGTCATATTGGGGTTTTGTTTCCCGACGCAAACTTGATGTAAAAGGAGTTCTTCTTTTTGGAAATTTACCTGGATAACTGCGCGACCACCAAAGTCTGCCAGCCTGCAGCCGAGGCGGTTCTCCGCGCGATGACGCAGGACTATGGAAACCCGTCTTCCCTGCATAAAAAGGGACTGGACGCTGAACACATCCTCACCTCCGCCAGACGTACAGCCGCTTCCCTTCTGGGATGCGATTACAGCTGTGTCTATTTCACCGGCGGCGCAACCGATTCCAACAATATCGCCATTCAGGGTGCACTGGCGGCACATCCGCGGGATGGAAAAACCATCGTGACGACAACCGTTGAGCATCCTTCGGTTGCTGATACCGTCACTGCTATGGAAAAGCGCGGATATACCGTTAAAAGGATTGCTCCCGGTCCGAACGGTCAGTTTGACCCGCATGAAATTGTGGATGCAGTGGATGAAGATACGGTACTGGTGACCTTTATGATGGTCAACAATGAACTGGGAACGGTTCTGCCGTATGAAAAGGTGGTTCCTGCAATCCGCCGCCGTTTTCCCAAGGTGCTGATTCATATGGACGGCGTTCAGGGATTTACCAAACTGCCGCTTTCGGTCAGCAAGCTGGATCTTGACCTGTTTTCCTTCTCGGGACACAAGCTGTATGCGCCAAAAGGAATCGGCGGACTGTATATCAAAAAAGGTGTCCGTATCCTGCCGGTTGAATACGGCGGCGGTCAGGAAAAGGGACTCCGTTCTGGGACAGAAGCGGTTCCGTCCATTGCCGGACTGGATGCCGCGCTGAACATGATTAAGGAAAACCGCGCACAAATCCTTGCGAATTATCAGAACTGCAACCGGCTGCTCCGCAGTCTGCTGGCTGATATGCCGGAAGTGGTCATCAATTCGCCGGAAAACGGCTGTCCGCATATCCTCAACATATCGGTTCCCGGTATTCCGTCGGAAATCATGCTGCACGCGCTGGAAGAAAAGGGAATTTACGTTTCTTCCGGTTCCGCCTGTTCAAAAGGTGCGCTCAGCGGGGTACTTGCGGCGTTCCATCTGCCGCAGGAGCGGATTCGTTCGGCATTGCGCATCAGTTTTTCGTATGAAACAGATGAAAGTCAGCTGCGTACCTTTGCCGCTGCACTCAGAGAAGTTATTGACCGGCTGATGAAGGTTGTCAAGGCAAACTGACTGTTTTGCCCGGCTGGTCAGAAAGGGAAAATATATGAAAGAAATTATCCTCGCCAAAAACGGCGAAATTGCCCTCAAAGGGCTGAACCGGAGAAAGTTTGAAGAAGTGCTGATGCGCAATATCAAATGGCGGCTGCGCGACTTTGGAAAGGCAAGTCTGAGCTGCATGCAGTCGACCATCTATATTGCACCGGAAGACAGCACCTTCTATGATTTTGACGGCGCGATTGAAGCACTGCGCCATGTATTTGGCATTGCGTCCATCTCCCGTGCAATCGTGCTGGAAAAGAATATGGAAGATATTCTCTCCCATGTCTGCGATTACGTGGAAAACGATCTGTTCGACGCCAAAACTTTTAAAGTAGAGGCAAAACGCTCGGACAAACATTTTCCGCTGACTTCTCCACAGATTTCTGCGGAAGTCGGTGGAAAAATCCTTTCCCGTTTCCATCACCTCAAGGTAGATGTCCACAATCCGGATGTCACTGTTATGGTTGAAATCCGTGACCGCGGCGCTTACATCCATGCAGGAAAGATTCCGGGTGCCGGTGGTATGCCGGTATCCTCTTCGGGTGAAGCGATGCTGCTGATTTCGGGCGGTATCGACTCGCCGGTCGCGGCCTATATGATGGCAAAGCGCGGACTGGCACTGTCTACCATCCATTTCCAGAGTCCGCCTTATACCAGCGACCGTGCACTTGAAAAGGTGGTAACCCTGTGTGAGGAACTGACACCCTATACCGGACGGCTGTCGTTTTACTGCGTTCCGTTTACCGAAATTCAGGAGGCACTTCGGGAACATTGTCCGGAGGAGCTGTTCACCGTCATGATGCGGCGGATGATGATGCGGATTGCAACCAGAATTGCCCAGGAGAAAAATATCCCGGCACTGGTTACCGGCGAAAGCCTTGCTCAGGTCGCTTCCCAGACACTGGAAGCACTCTACTGCACAGATAATGCAACGCCGCTGGTTGTCCTGCGTCCGCTGATCGGCATGGACAAAGGCGAGATTATCCGTATCTCCCGCGAGATCGGAACCTTTGAAACCTCCATCCTTCCGTATGAAGACTGCTGCACCGTCTTTACTCCGCGTCATCCCTGCACCAAGCCGAAACTCGCGGTTCTGGAAAAGGCGGAAGCCCGTTTTGATTATGAACCTCTGCTGGAAAAGGCGATTGCGCAGACTGAACTGCGGATGATTACCGGCTAAGAGGAAGGGGTCTGTCATGGATATGCTGAATGAACGTTTGCAGCAGCTGGAAACGCTGCTGACGTCCAAAAAGAAAACCATTTCGCTGCTGCTTCCCAGCAGACGGGAAACGGTTGTTCAGGCGGCAGCTGACTGCAAACGGATTACGATTCCTGATAAAAAGATGCGTCCGCTCCCCTCTTCGCTGATTAAAAAATACGGCCTTGTTTCCAAACAGTCTGCTATCGTCCAGGCGATTCAGGCACGGGATGCAGCCGGAAGCGACTGGGGTGCGGCTGTTACGGGTGCGGCACTGCTGCCCACACCGCTGACCGGTAACCTTTCGGAAGATGGCCAGACGGATACCTCTACGGTTTATATTGCGGTTACCGACGGCAAAAAAGCGGCGGTTCAGCAGCTTTCCTGTCCGGGCGACCTTTCGGATGAAACATTACGGGAAGCGATGATGGTGCGTGCCGTCCAGCAATGCGCCGATCTGCTGACCGGACTGCTGTTAAAGGAAAAGAAAGCACTCTCTTTGTTGGTGAACGCTTCAAAATACAGACGGTATGCTGTATCTCCGGCCCAGGCGCTGCTGCGTTCAATTGTCCCGTGGAAAGGTGACAAACCGGGCGATATCATCACCAAGACTGCACTGATTGCGGCGGTTGTGGCAGTCATCCTGACCGCTGGTATGACCGCATCCGATCAGATTGCTGTCAACCATACTGTCGAGGATATCCAGCAGGCAGTCGAAGTTTATACCGAACCGCCGACCCAACAGCAGACAGATGGGCTTCCGGATGGATATCTGACGAAATTTGCTTCACTGTACGCAGTCAATCCGGATGTAACCGGATGGCTGACCATTCCAGGAACCAATATTGATCTGCCGATTATGCAGGCGGATGATAATGATTATTATCTGTCCCACGACCTGTATGGCGAACCCGACCCGTACGGTCTTCCCTACATCGACTATCGTGTACCGATTGAGCCGGACGACCAGTGGGCCAAGAACACCATCGTTTATGGCCATAATATGGAAGCTGGTTATGTATTTCATGAACTGACCGGTTATCGGGACGCGGAGTTTTACAAAGAACATCCCTTCCTCACCTTTGACACCGTCTATAATCAGAGTGAATGGGTGATCTTTGCCGCGTTTGAAGCGAACACCGACTTTGACAGAGGCGAGGTCTTCGAGTATTTCAACTATGTTATCTCGACCGACCCGGAGCGTGCACAGTGGTATATCGATGAAACCACATCCCGCAGCTATTTTACCAACCCTGTCGATGTCAATACCGACGATGTTTTTCTGACGCTGCAAACCTGCTCCAATAACGCAGCAGATACCAAGCTGTGCATTGTAGCACGGCGCCTGCGTGAAGGCGAATCCGAACAGGATTTCGACTTTTCTTCCAGCGTCAACAATGAGCAGCGGGTAAAACCGACCTTCTATTAACCGTCTAACAAAGCAAATGGAAAACTGAGAAAGGATTGTCCCTGATGAAATACTTTTTCCGCAACTACTGGATACAGGTTATCGCGGTATTTGTCTCTCTCTTTATTGGCTCACGTGTCATTGCGATGGTATTTTCGGATATAGAAGGTACCGGCCGACTCTCCACCGTTTCTGAATCACCCTCGGAAGTCAGCAGCGAACTTTCCTCTGAATCCTCCGAAGTATCCGAAGAAAGCTCCGAAAATCCGCTGGATGAACTGTTTGAATCCACCGACTGGAGCGACAGCCTTGAATCTTCCCATACCTCAACCGGTAATTCGGGCAGTTCTACGAATTCTGGAAGTTCCAGCAATAAGGGAAGTTCCAGCTATTCCAGCAACTCGGGCAGTTCCTATAATTCCGGCAGTTCCGGTAACTCCGGAAGTTCCGGCAATTCAGGCAGCTCTGGCAATTCCGGAAGCTCCGGCAATTCGGGCAGCTCCGGCAGTTCCAGCAGTTCCGGTAACTCTGGAAGCTCCAGTAGTTCCAGCAGTTCTGGTAACTCCGGCAGTACGGGTGGTTCCAGCAGCTCCACACCTTCCGGCGGCAGTTCCAGTTCTTCGTCTTCCGACGGACCTGATCTGAACGATGATTTTGTAACCGGCGGCGATACTGACCCGACTGGCGGCTCTTCAAGCGGCAGCTCTTCCGGAAGTGACAGTTCCGTACCGCCTTCCGGCAGTGAAACTACACCTGGTTCTTCTTCCTCCACAATCACCGTTCCCGGCGGTGACTATGCAGGCGAGAGTGCAACCAACGATGGCCCTGGTGACTGATTGAATTTGTTTTGAAAAAGTACTTGACTTGAAGTTCACTTCAAGTGCTATACTGTTTGATAACGACCAACGGTCATCTGAAGATGATCTGCCTTTTTTCCGTTTTTCCCTGCAAACTAACCGTGCCACGAAGGTACCAGCTGTCTTCTGAGAAGACAGCAGTACTTTCGTGGCCTTTTTTCAACGAAAGGAATGAACCGGATTGCAACTTGAGCAAAAACGCGCATTATTACGGCAATATTTTACTGAACATAATCGGGTTGTTCTCGGCTTTTCAGGCGGCGTCGACTCGGCTTTTCTGCTTGCGGCAGCAAAAGAGGCCGGAGCCGATATCACACCTGTATTTATCCACACCCCTTTTCAGCCGGCTTTTGAACTGGAAGATGCCCGCAGGCTGACCGATCAGCTGGGTATCCGGCTGGAAATCATCACGGCGAACCCTTTGCAGCAGCCGGAAATTGTCCGCAATGATGCAAAACGCTGTTACTGGTGCAAGCACCTGTTATTTTCACTTCTGAAAGACCGTGCCCGGGAACTGAACGCGGTACTGATTGACGGGACAAATGCTTCCGACCCTGAAGATGACCGTCCGGGAATGCAGGCGCTTCGGGAACTTGGAGCAGAGTCTCCGCTGCGGATATGCGGTCTGAACAAGGATGAAATCCGGCAGATTTCAAAGGAATACGGTCTGTTTACCTGGGACAAGCCCAGTTACGCCTGCCTTGCCACCCGTATTCCGACCGGTACTGCTATCGACTGTAAAACACTGCAAAAAATAGAAAATGCAGAAGAAGCGCTTTTCCGTCTTGGGTTTTCTGATTTTCGGGTACGTGTCTTTCATGGCGCGGCACGCATTCAGCTGCTGGCTTCCCAGTGGCAGATGGACGAAGACAGACGCCGGCAGGTTACGGATGCCGTCGGTCAGTTCTTTGACACGGTACTTCTTGACATGACGCCCAGAACGTCCAGAGAATGAGAGGAACAAACTGATGAATACAAAAGATATACTCGCGGCTGTCCGTGATGGAAAAATGGACGTTGAACAGGCCGCACTCCAGCTCAAACTGGAACCATTTGAGGAAATGGGATTTGCCAAAATCGACCACCACCGTGCTCTGCGTCAGGGCAGTGCCGAGGTCATCTACGGCGCATCCAAGACCCCTCAGCAGATTGCAGAAATTGCCGCAGCGATGTCTGCACATGGCGGCAAAAATATTCTGATTACCCGGATGCACCCGGAAGCGGAAGAAACCGTCCGGGCTGCCAATCCCGGGCTGTGGTACGACCCTCTTTCCCGGATTGGGATTGTCAATAAAGTGGAGTATGTCGATACCGACGGATATATCGTCGTCGCTTCCGGCGGAACTTCCGACCAGCCGGTATGTGAAGAAGCGGCACTGACTGCTGAAGCAATGGGTAACCGTGTTATCAGGCTCTATGATGTCGGAGTTGCCGGATTGCAGCGGCTGCTCTCAAAGCTGGATGTCCTGATGCAGGCCAATGTCGTAATTGCCGTCGCAGGAATGGAAGGCGCACTTGCAAGCGTCGTCGGCGGACTGGTGGACTGTCCGGTTATCGGTGTACCGACCTCGGTTGGATATGGTGCGAGCTTTGGAGGCGTTTCGGCGCTGCTGAGTATGCTTAACAGCTGTGCAAGCGGTGTCAGCGTCGTGAATATCGACAATGGTTTCGGCGCAGGTTTCCTTGCCAGCCGGATTAACCACCGGACAGGCGGCCATCCTGCTCCGGAACAGGACAACATAAAGGAGAATGATGCATAATGAAAACACTGTATCTTGAATGTGGGATGGGTGCTGCCGGTGATATGCTGATGGCTGCACTGTCTGAACTGACAGACAGCGATGCGTTTGTGGAAAAGATGAACAGCCTTGGAATTCCCGGTGTCAAAGTTACCCGTGAAAATGCTGCCACCTGCGGAATTTACGGTACCCATATGCGGGTAACAATCGACGGTGAAGAAGAAAAAACCGAAGATGTCCGCCTTGCATCCGCCAGCCAGGAAGAAACGCTGGTTATCGATGACCACGATCATGAACATGAACATCACCATGACCACGATCATGAGCATGAACACGACCACGACCACGATCACGAGCATGAACACCACCATGACCACGATCACGAGCATGAACACCACCATAGCCACGATCACGAGCATGGACATCATCATGACCACGATCACGAGCATGAACACCACCACGACCACGATCATGAGCATGAACACCACCATGACCACGATCATGAGCACGAACATCACCATGACCACGATCATGAGCATGAACATCACCATGACCACGATCACGAGCATGGACACCACCACGACCACGATCACGAGCATGGACATCACCATCATCATACCAGTATGGCAGATATCCGGACAATTGTCGCTGCACTGCCGGTATCCGAAAAGGTTCGTCAGGATGTACTGGCCGTCTACCAGCTGATTGCCGAAGCGGAAAGCCATGCACACCACTGCACCGTCGAAGAAATCCATTTCCATGAAGTCGGCAATATGGACGCCGTCGCAGATATCACCGGTGTCTGCCTGCTGATGGAGATGATTGGTGCAGATGAAGTCCTCTGCTCACCTGTCCACGTCGGCAGCGGCTATGTTCGCTGCGCACATGGTATCCTGCCGGTTCCTGCTCCTGCAACCGCTTATCTGCTGCGCGGCATTCCCTCTTATTCCGGCAGTATCAATGGCGAACTTTGCACGCCGACCGGAGCCGCACTGCTGCGCCATTTTGTCACCCGGTTTGTTCCGATGCCGGTTATGGCTACCGAAAAAATCGGCTATGGTATCGGTACAAAAGTCTTCCCTGCTGCCAACTGTGTCCGGGCTTTCCTTGGGGAAACTGAAAATGCAGGCGATAAAATTGTTGAGCTCTCCTGCAATCTGGACGATATGACCGGCGAAGATATCGGCTTTGCGTCTGAACAGCTGATGGCTGCCGGTGCACTGGATGTCTTTACCGCACCTATCCAGATGAAGAAAAATCGTCCCGGAATTCTGCTGCACTGCCTCTGCCGCCCGGAAGACGCTGAAAAAATGGCCGGTCTGATTTTTGCCCATACGACCACTATCGGTATCCGCCGCGCCGAATACGACCGTTATACCCTGATGCGCCGGGAAGAGACGCTGGAAACGCCCTACGGCTCTATCCGTGCAAAGATTTCAGAAGGATATGGGGTCCGCCGCTGCAAACCGGAATATGAAGATCTGGCAGCAGCCGCCAAACAACATGGTGTTTCCCTTGCAGAGGTTCGCCACTCAATCAAATAACCATCTGCGCAAAAAAGCGGAGCAGCTGTACACCAACTGCTCCGCTTTTTATTATGTCAGAAAATGACTGGTTTAAAATTCGTCTTTTTCTTCTTCCTCATCGCCGGGAACATCAATCGGCTCCTCATGGGCAGAAGTGGAAATTTCCTCTTCCGGCTCCATCTCGACAGCAGCCTCTTCAGTGTCCTCATCCTCATCGGAGAGGTCAAAATAATTGTCATCCGGCTCAAAGTCAAGTTCCTGCGCAATAGCATCAGTCTTTCTGCGAATCAGGGCTGCAATCGCCACAGCGACCGCCGCTACAGCTGCAACACCGGCAATCAGCGAAATCCAGAAACCTTTTTTCATCGTATTTTCCATCCTTTCTACTTAAATATCATATATCACCTGTCAGCGACAGGATAACCGATATACCACACAGCGGTGCCGTTTCACACCGCAGAATACGTGCTCCAAGCGTTGCGGCAGCCACGCCGTTTTCTGCCAGGAACTGCGCTTCGGCGGCAGAAAAACCGCCTTCACTGCCGACAAAGATCCCGATGTCGGTATCCTCCGGCTCAATCAGCCGGTTCAGCCGTTCGCCGCCTTTTTCATAAAAGAGTACGCTCTTTTTGGGCAGGCAGTCAACCGACTGCTGGAGCGTTATCAGTTCCCTGATTTCCGGGACTTTTCCGCGGCCGCTCTGCTGAGCCGCCTCCAGTGCGATCTTACGGTAACGTTCGCATTTTTTAGCCATAGACTTCGCATCAGGCCGTGAAACGCAGCGTTCGGTCAGTACCGGCTGTATCACACTGACTCCAAGTTCCGTTGCCTTCTGAACGATAAAGTCCATCTTATCGCCTTTGGGAAGCGCCTGGAACAGCGTCAGCCGTGCGCGCGGTTCGGTTATACACTGGCAGCGGGAGAGGATTTTCAGTTCCACCTGATTTCCGACCGAGAGGATTTCAGCCTGATAATCCATTCCCTGACCATCAGACAGGGTCAGCTGTTCACCCGGGCGCATCCGCAGAGAACGGCTGATATGGACGGCACTGTCGCCATCCAGAAGGACCATATCACCGTCGACCGGCGGAACAAAAAAACGAGGCATCGATACACAACCTTTCAGCGGTTTGACTCCACCAATATTGTGACATGAGTGTACATTTTTGGTGTGAAGGAATTTTAAATTTTTTTACCTGAAATGCTTAAATCAACCAGTCTTTATCCCAACAGCGGTGCAACCCAGCTGGTCCAAACCCATGAAACCGGCATGACCAGAATCACCGCAGGCAGCATACTGCCAATCGGAAACTCCCGAACCTTTACAATCCGAAAACCCGTCACAAATGTCAGTATTCCCCCACATGCCATAAAATCATTCAGCATCGAGTCGGAAATAACCGGCATCAGCAGTTTTGCGCTGAAAAACAGCGCAAGCATAATCAGCAGCTGCGGGAAACAGATAAACGCAATCAGATGCTTTACCGTCACCGCAAAGATTACAGCGGTAAAAAAATCCAGAATAGCTTTGGTAATCAGCAGCGTATGGTCGCCGTTGAGTCCCGATTGCAGTGCACCAAAGATTCCCGTACCACTGGCACAAAACAATACCAGCGCCGAAACGAAATCCGTCAGCACACCTTCATCACCGTCACCGGCCGCATGAAACAGCGAAGCGATTTTCGGCCCCATCCAGCCGCCCAGCTGCCTAAAACGGGTTTCCAGACACATCGCCTCTCCGATGATGGTACCGACTATAACCGACAGGACAACCGCCGGCATTGTCTGCATTTTAATGATATTGCTGATACCCATCAGCATAGAACAGCTGCCAAACGCTGCAGGAAGCACTTTACAGATGTGAGGCGGAATTTTGCTGCCAAACGAAGCGCCCAAGAGTCCGCCTAGAAAAATAGCCGCAGCGTTCAATAATACTCCAACTGGCATTTCTGTTTCACCCTTTGATAGATTTTTACTATATTATACTGGATTTTTCCTGATTTGTACAGAGCAAACCGCAATTTTTGTGATTTTATAAACAATATCCCAAATCACGGAAGCAGGCAACAATATTGCGGAAAATTTACAGAAAAATATTTTTTCTGTTTTTAAGGCATGATATAATTTTAATTAAAATCAAATGCAGAATTTTGTCTGCATCTATCGGGAGAGGATGTCATGCAGTTTCAACGGGAACCCAAAAGTGGGAAAGGATATCCCCACTTTACACACTGGCCCGATCTGGACTGTGACGGCAATGTATATGTCAGCGGATACGGCTTTATCCACCTCGACCCGCAGGATATCGAACGGGCCGAAATCAAACGGAGCGCATCGATTGCCGGCGTAATTATGCTGATGCTGCTGCTTTTGCCGTCACTGCTATATATTCCCGCACAGCTTTTTGTCACACGGATTGCGGGATGGCTTCCGCTGGATTCACCACAGCAGCTGGTGGAGTGGAATGCAGTTCTGACACAGGTACGGACCGATATCTGGAGGTACGGCAGCTTTCTGATTCCGATCTTTTTCCTGATCGGGACAGGCGGACGGGATGTCCGCCAGCGCAGTAATACCGCTTTTCCGCCGGTCACTGCCGCATTGGGGATACTGTGCTGTCTGGGACTGTCAGCACTGGCTGTCAGTGCACGGGTATGGCTGAATGATGTGCTGTACAATGTCAATCTGGTTGAGGTCAATTCCCAGACACCGCCTACCGTACCGGCGGCACAGGTGATATACCTGATCCGTACGGCGGTTATCGGGGTTATTCTGGAAGAAATTCTGATTCGAGGGCTGCTGCTGCGGGTGTTCCGCAAGCACAGCGACGCTTTTGCACTGATGATGACGGCTATCGTCAGCGGGTTGACCTGCGGAAATCTGACAGAAGGATTAAGCTGTGCACTGATGGCGCTGATGTACGGATACATGACGCTGCGCACCGGCTCGATTCTGGTCTCTACCATCAGCCACTGTCTGTGCGTACTCTGGCCGGAATTGCTGAATATCTACTTTGCCGGCAACCAGCTTGCACAGATTACGGTTGTTCTGCTGCTAATTACCATCGGGCTGATCGCATTTTCCATCATCTGCCTGAAAGATGGAAATGCCTTTATCCTTTCGTCACGAACGATGGATTATGCCCGGCTGAGTGGGCATGTCAATCGTCCTCGCAGTCAGTTCACCTTCCGCAAAAAGCTGATGATTTCACTGACCAGTGCCTTTTTCAGCGCATCTGCTGTACTGTGGATTATCCAGGCACTGCAAAAGATGATGATTGTTTCATAAGATGGGAGAACAACATGGAGTTTTCACGGGATGAACAGATGATGGCACTGGCACTGCAAGAAGCAAAAATAGCCGCTCAGCTGGGAGAAACACCCGTCGGAGCCATCCTGACCTGGGATGACGAAGTACTCGTCACGACCCATAACCTCCGGGAAACCGAACGGATGGCAACCGCTCATGCCGAACTGCTGGCCATTGAACAGGCCTGCCGTAAGCTGGGTGGATGGCGGCTGCATCGTGCAGTGCTGTATGTGACGCTGGAACCCTGTCCGATGTGTGCTGGCGCTATTATCAATGCCAGAATTCCACGGGTGGTATTCGGCGCATCAGACAGAAAAGCCGGATGCTGCGGTGGACTGGTCGATCTGTTCGCGGTTCCGTTCAACCATATTCCGCAGATTACCGGCGGTGTTCTGGAAGCGGAAGCTCAGCAGCTTCTGACGGATTTTTTTACTGAACTGCGCAAAAAGCCGCGTCCGCGCAGAAAGCTGCGGGACTTTATGCCGCCGCAGAAATAAGGGAAAGTATGGAAGTGAAGATTGTCCAATATTCATAATATATTCACATATTCCCTATCCGGCTATGCTATAATAGAACCGGAAACAACGATTCATTGTTTCTAATTCAATCCCCCTCCTTTATAATTACTCCTTTTTATTTTATTTTCGGGAACTTCCACTATCTGGAAGTTCTTTTTTTTATGTATTTTCCCCTTTTTCCTGACAAATTGACAAAAATATGGACGGTACACCGGTATATCCTGTTGCATATTCTCTTGACGCTCCCTGCTCAATGTGATACGATATGAGTTAGACAGAGTAAACCCGGTTTGCATGGTAAACCGATACAGGAGGTATTTGCATGACACTGGCTGAACTGGCTGTTGGCCAGAACGCGATTATTAAAACAGTCGGCGGTGAAGGCCCGCTCCGACTGCGTTTTCTGGACATGGGACTGATTCCGCGAACCCATGTTACCGTTGTAAAAGTGGCTCCGATGGGCGACCCGATTGAAATCCGCATCCGTGGATATGAACTGACCCTTCGCAAGGAAGATGCAGCCCGAATTGAAATTACAAAGGAGTAAGGCGGCCTTAAAAAAACGCCAATCAATTGGAGGAGGAATCCTATATGATATTTGCCCTTGCCGGTAACCAGAACTGCGGCAAGACTACGCTCTTTAACAGTCTGACCGGCGCAAACCAGCACGTCGGCAACTTTCCCGGCGTCACCGTCGACCAGAAGATGGGCGACATCCGGGACGCAAAAGGAAGTTCAGTTGTTGACCTGCCCGGTATTTATTCCATCCGTCCCTACACCAGCGAAGAAATCGTCACCCGTGACTTTATCCTCAATGGGCACCCGGACGGGATTATCAATATTGTCGACGCAACCAACATTGAACGTAACCTGTACCTGACCTTACAGCTTCTGGAACTGCGAATTCCGATGGTACTTGCGCTCAATATGATGGATGAAGTCCGTGCAAACGGCGGCACCATTGACGTCAAGGGACTGTCTAAACGGCTGGGTATCCCGGTCATCCCGATTTCCGCGGCCAAAAATGAAGGTGTATCCGAACTGGTGAGCAAAGCAGTCGATACCGCCAAAAACAAGATTCTGCCCAGTGTACTGGACTTCTGTCCTGACGGACCGGTTCACCGCTGTATCCATTCGGTTTCCCATGTCATCGAAGACCATGCCCGCAGGGTCGGAATCTCTGCCCGGTTCGCTGCAACCAAGCTGATCGAAGGTGACCAGCAGATCACCGAACTGCTGGAACTGGATGAAAACGAAAAGGAACTGCTGGAACACTCGATTGTCGAGATGGAGCAGGAAACAGAGCTGGACCGTAATGCAGCGCTGGCCGATATGCGTTACAGCTTTATCGAATCGGTCGTAAAAGATACCGTCATCAAATGTCATGAAAGCGCCGAACATCAGAGAAGCGTGAAAATTGACGAGGTACTGACCGGACGGTTTACCGCCATTCCGGTATTTATCGGTATCATGCTGCTGATCTTTTTCCTGACGTTCAATGTCATCGGCAGTTTCCTCAGTGACCTGCTGGCCGCCGGAATTGACTGGCTGACGGCGATGGTCGATCAGGGACTGACGGTATACGGTATTAACCCGGTCGTACATAGTCTGATTATTGACGGTATCTTTGCCGGAGTAGGAAGCGTACTCTCTTTCCTGCCGATTATCGTCACACTGTTTTTCTTCCTGTCGATTCTGGAAGACACCGGATATATGGCGCGTGTCGCCTTTGTCATGGATAAACTGCTGCGTAAAATCGGCCTTTCGGGACGAAGCATTGTCCCGATGCTGATCGGGTTCGGATGTACCGTACCGGCAGTTATGGCGACAAGAACACTCTCTTCCGACCGCGACCGGAAGATGACTATTATGCTGACTCCGTTTATGAGCTGTTCAGCAAAAATCCCGATCTATGCGGTATTTGCTTCCGCCTTTTTCCCGTCTGCGGCGGCGCTGGTAATGATTATACTGTATTTCGGCGGTATGCTGGTTGGAGTACTGGCGGCACTGGTGATGAAAAAGACCGTCTTTTCCGGTAAACCGGTCCCGTTTGTCATGGAACTGCCCAACTACCGTTTCCCGTCGGCAAAATCGGTCGCACTGCTTTTGTGGGATAAGGCAAAGGACTTTTTGCAGCGTGCGTTTACCGTCATCTTCCTCGGCACAATTGTCATCTGGTTTTTGCAGACCTTTGATACCCGCTTAAACGTCGTAACCGATAACGCTGACAGCCTGCTGGCTTCTCTGGGTGCGCTGATTTCGCCGCTGCTCGCACCGCTCGGCAATGGCGACTGGAGAGTCGCAACCGCACTGCTCAGTGGCTTTACCGCAAAAGAAGCAGTCGTCTCGACACTGGGTGTCCTGCTGGGTGTCGGTACCGCAGAACTGCCCGCAGCGCTTCATTCCATGTTCAGCCCGCTCAGTGCGGCAGCTTTCCTCGCATTTACGCTGCTGTACACACCCTGTGTGGCAGCAATTGCGACAATCAAAAACGAGCTTGGCTCGGGATGGAAAACTATCGGCGTTGTCATCATGCAGTGTGCAATCGCATGGGCTGCCGGTACGCTGATCTACCAGATTGGAAGCCTTCTGATCTAAAAAATAGCTATATAAAGAATCCCTTCTGCTGTTCTGAGCAGAAGGGATTTTTGCGTACTCAAAGGGTTTCTATAATCGCAACCGGATGTCGGATAACTGTTTTGAGGTTTTCCGGGCGACAACGGCGAACATCGCTCAGATAGATTTCATGATGATATCTGCCGGGTAAAAAATCAGACACCAGATCATGCTGCTGCATAAAGCGCTGCATTTTCTGAAGGGTTTCCGGTTCGTTGTCATAGGGGCCGATATGCATACACTGAACGCAGAGTCCTTCTTCCCAGGTCATGAACTCCACAGCGGAAAAGTCCATCTTCTTTTTATCCGCTGCCTCATCTACCGCCCAGTCGAATACTTCCCGCGTTACAAACTCCGGCAGACGAATCAGCGATATCCACTGAAAATCTTCTTTCCGCGTATAGTCTACCCCACAGACACCATCCTGCCACCAGAGTCCTTCCAGCGGCGGCACCACATAGTCAAAATAACCGTCAATCTTATGTGTTCCCATCTTACTCATTTTGATGGTGTAGGCGACTCCGTACAAAAGGCCGATTGCCTGCTTATACGCGCCATCCGGAAGATTGGGGTCACCTTTTCCACGAACCGCCAGAAAATTCATTTCCGGAACCGTTACCAACTGCGGCTGGCCGGACGGCAGATAAAATTCTTTATACTCTTTTTTATAATCAAATGCCATGTTATTTCCTCCCAAGTTTTTTCATCCGCTCATGGATTGACGCTTCAAATTGCTGTTCAGACATTGCCGGATCACGCACCGACTTCCAGATTTCACACGGAAGTGCACTGCACCCGGCACAGCTGACATACCGCCTTTTCTGCACCGAACAGGCATAAATCGGACAGGCTTTCCCAGCCGGTGCATGAAACACCTTTCCGCCGGATTCGTTGCACCCGGCGCACTGCCCACCATAAAACGGACACGTTTTGCATTCTGTCCCGCAGCAGCTGATTCCAAGTGCTGCACGTTGTTGTTTCTTGCTCATGCTTCCAAGCACCAGTGCATAGGATTCATCCAGCATTTCCTTCAGCAGTTCATCCGGAACCTGTCCATCCGGACGGACCGAATTCCAGTGAACCTTATCCGAATAATACCCGGGCAGGATATCCGGGTACTGATGGCGCAGAAAATCCCCTTCTTCCGGTCTGAGTTTGAGGTTAATATAGTACGGCTTGCCGTCCGAATCGAGACAGATTGCCGCAAACATCTTTTCTCCGATTTTGTACCGAATCCAGTTCCATACCGGCTGCAAATCCTTTGTAACACCCCGTTTTTCAAGGAGATAATCGTCCATCCACAGATACCGCATGATGACACATCCTTTCTTCTACTCATAACGTTTGAGTATTTCCCTGACAGAATCCCGCAGTTTGTCCCGGAGCTGCGATGGTTCCAGTAATTCCACCTTTTCCCGGAAGCTGAGCAGCCAGGTCAGCAGGTTTTCCTCATCAGTATAATCGGCCTTGAAGAGCAGTCTGCCGTCTGGCTGTTCTTCAAAGCACTGAGGGCCAAATTCCTCCACCAGCCGCCATTTACAATCCGGGTCAAACAAAGCCCGAACCCGGATACCGCCGGGAAAAATCCGCTCGTTGCGCAGATCAGGCAGAGGAACTGTCTGCGGCTCAAACGCCGTACCCAGCTGAATTTCTTCCATCCGGTTGAGTTTGAACAGACGGTAATCCTCCCGCATGGTGCAATACCCCCAGACATACCAGCTCGACCAGCGAAAAATCAGGTAATACGGTTCGATCAGCCGCTGGCTTTCGCCATGTGGAGAATAATAAGTAAATGACAGCAGACGGTGGCTGTCCATCGCCGTGCGAATCTGCTCTATCTTTGGTGCCAGTGATTCTTTATACCAGGAAGACAGGTCGATCAGGATATTCCGGCTGCCGGACATCCAGTCAGAGCCGCCAGCCGACAGTTTTTCCATCAGCTGTGCGACCCGGTTTGTACCGCTGACGCTGTCCAGACTTTGAAGTCCGGCAAGAATCGTCTGCATTTCACCGGATGTCAGCAGGGTACGATCAATCCTGTATCCTTCCATAATCGAAATCCCACCGTTTTGTCCCTGTGCAGTGACAATCGGAATCCCAGCCCGGCAAAGATCTTCGATATCCCGGTTGATGGTGCGCCGGGAAACTTCAAACCGTCTGGACAGTTCCGGCGCGGTCACCCGCTCCTGCTGCAACAAAACAGAAAGTATCCCGATCAGCCGGTCAATTTTCATACCTATCCTCCTTTTTATCTTTTGCTTACAGTATACCGTATCAAACACGACAACAGTCTGTCATGTTCCACTTTTTTATATTTATTATAGGGAAAGCGACGGCTGCTTTCAAGTGGAAAAATCGCCTGAATACGGCATTTTTCTGCCATCAGAAGGCTTTACCTTGCCTTGACAGATATGGTATAATCTTCCTGTACTAAACCAAAATATGAGGAAAGATGAGGAGAAAAAGATGCTGAAACGTTTTGCGCGGTATTATAAACCGCACATGAAGCTGTTCACACTGGACATGATCGCGGCGTTCATCGTCGCCTGCGCCGACCTGTTCTACCCGCGAATTGCCCAGAACATCATCAACGACTATGTTCCCAATAAAAATCTGGGGATGCTGCTGACCTGGTCGGGTGCACTGCTGCTGATCTATATTATCAAGATGCTGCTCAGCTATTTTATGCAGTATCAGGGACATATGGTCGGCGTCGGTATCCAGTCGGACATGCGAAAGGAAGCATTCGGACGGCTGCAAAAACTGCCGTTTAAATACTTCGATGAAAATAAAACCGGCTCGATTCTTTCCCGTATTGTCAACGATACCTTTGAGATTGCCGAGCTGTCCCACCATGGCCCGGAAGACCTGTTTTTGTCGGTTATCTCGCTGATCGGCGCATTTATCATGATGGCGCAGATCAACCTGCTGCTGACGCTGATCCTGTTTGCGATGGTACCGCTGATTGTACTGTTTGCGGTGCTGCTCAGAAAGCACATGAACCGTGCTTTCTTAAAAAGCCGCGAGGAAATCGCTGAAGTCAACGCGACAATTGAAAACTCGATTGCCGGTATCCGTATCTCCCGCAGCTATGTTTCGGCGGCTCATGAGATGGAAAAGTTCGATGAAAACAACGCGCGGTATATCCAGGCACGGGATGACAGCTATAAAGTCATGGGCTATTTCTTCTCCGGAATGGGGATGTTTACCGACCTGCTGTACCTGATGGTACTGTTCTGCGGCGGATTGTTCTTTTTCTATGACCAGATCAACGTCGGTGAATTTGCGGCCTATATTCTGTACATCAACATGTTCCTGAATCCGATCAAAAAGCTGGTCAACATCTTTGAGCAGCTGCAAAACGGTATGACCGGATTTAAACGTGTACAGGCAATTATGGATGAACCCGTCGAAGAGGAAAAACCGGATGCAAAAGAACTGAAAGACGTCAAGGGCACCATCGATTTTGAAGACGTCAGTTTTTCTTATGACGCGGCGGATGATGACAGCGACCACACCGTCATTGACCATCTGACAATGCATATCGAACCCGGCAAGACTGTTGCACTGGTCGGACCGTCCGGTTCCGGAAAGACAACCCTCTGCCATCTGATTCCGCGGTTTTATGAAATCAGCGGCGGTGCAATCAAAATCGATGGAACTGATATCCGTGACCTCACCCGGCTTTCGCTCCGGCAGAATATCGGTATGGTTGCACAGGATGTCTTCCTCTTTACCGGCACCATCCGGGATAATATCGCCTACGGCAACCTGGACGCGACCGATGAGCAGATCATCGATGCAGCTAAAAAAGCGAATATCCATGACTATATCATGACCATGCCGGAAGGATACGATACCTATATCGGTGAACGCGGTGTCAAGCTGTCAGGCGGACAGAAACAGCGTATCTCGATTGCCCGTGTCTTCCTGAAAAACCCGTCTATCCTGATTCTGGACGAAGCAACCAGCGCACTGGACAACGCAACCGAAATGCTGATTCAGTCGGCGCTGGAAAAACTGGCGAAAGGCCGTACCTCACTGATCGTTGCACACCGTCTTTCCACCATCAAAAATGCGGATGAAATCATCGTCCTGACCGACAAAGGCGTACAGGAACGCGGCACCCATGCCGAACTGCTTGCGAAAAACGGTATCTATGCCGGACTCTACCGTTACCAGTTCCGGGAATAATGACCGATACAAAAAACGGAAACCTATTGCTTCTGTTATCCAGATATGGTAAAATAAATAAAATATGGTTAAACCGGTATCAGAAAGGGGCTTCCTTACTATGAAAAATGTCTCAGGCCGAATGAGCAGGAAAGATGTCATTCGGCGGTCGATTGCCGTTATCACCGACTCCTGTGCCGACATTCCGCCTGAACTTGTTAAACAGTACGGAATCTACATCCTTCCGCTTCAGATTCGCTGTTCAGAAGGAGTCTTCCGCGACAGTGTGGATATCCACCCGGACGATATCTACCGGATTCAGAAGCAGGAAATGCCTGGTTCCAGTCTGCCGCTGGGCAGCGATCTTGAACAGCTGCTGGGCCGGGTACTGGAGGACGGCTATACGCAGGCAATTGCGCTGATGATGTCCAGCGGCCTGTCAGGGACTTATAACCTTGTCCGTCAGGCGATTGAACCTGCCGCTGAACACGGGCTGACGCTGGCTGTATTTGATACGATGACTTCCAGCATTGGAACCGGTGCAATTGCGTTGCAGCTGAGCCAGTATATTGCAAACGGGATGGGATTTGAAGACAGCTGCCTGGAAGCTGAAAAGCTGATTAAGGGAACGACCGTCTTTTTCTCGGTGGACACGCTGGAATTTCTGCGCAAGGGCGGAAGAATCGGAAAGATTTCCGCAATGGCAGGAAGCGTTTTGCAGATCAAACCGATTCTGGCGTTTGCGGAAGATGGCCAGCTGACATCGGTGGCAAAGGTGCGCGGACGCAAGATGGTTCAGCAGCGGCTGATTGAACTGGTACAGGAACGTTACCAGCCGGGACGCAGATTCAATCTGATGGTTGCAGACGGCGGCGCGCCTGAAGAAGGAAAAGAACTGGAAAAGAAACTGGGAAAGGCTTTCCCCGGGTTTGAAAACTACTTTAAGGCCAATATCGGCGCGACACTGAGTATCTACACCGGTTCGGGCGTACTTGGCGCCGCCATTCAGTATCTGGACTGACAGATAACTGTACAAATACCTGATTCAAAATTTGTCCATTTTTCATCTGGACTTTAGACAATTTTCGCACTATAATATCTTTATGTTTTGCCTGTCTGATAGGTACTATCCGACAGGCATTTATTTCGTATGTTTCCTTTGGCCTTTTAAAGGGGTATGCTTTTAAAGAATCACATGTCTAAAGGAAACGGAAAGGGTTTTTATCATGAAAATGCGGGAGAAATTTGGCTCCCGGCTGGGATTTATCCTTGTTTCAGCCGGATGTGCCATCGGGCTTGGGAATGTGTACAAGTTCCCCTACATCACCGGTCAGTACGGAGGCGCTGCCTTTATTCTGATTTACCTCGTATTCCTGGCGATACTGGGTCTGCCGGTTATGGCCTGTGAGTTTGCGGTAGGACGTGCTGCCCAGTGTGGTATGGTCGGAGCGTTTGAAAAGCTGGAACCCAAAAAAAGCAAGTGGCACCGGCTGAAATGGATCAGTATTTTGGGATGCTATCTGCTGCTGATGTCGTATACCACCATCACCGGATGGATGATGTACTACGCCTGGAAAACGGCAACCGGCGGACTGGCTGGTCTGGACAGTGCCGGTGTAACACAGGCCTTTAGTGATATGACTTCATCTGGCGGTACAATGGCGCTTTGGATGGTGCTGGCGGTTCTGATATCGTTTGCGGTCTGCTCAATCGGCCTGCAAAAAGGCATTGAACGGATAACCAAGATTATGATGACCTGCTTGATGCTGCTGATTATTATCCTGGCAATCAATTCGCTGATGCTGGACGGCGCTGAAAAAGGCGTTAAATTCTACCTGATTCCTGACTTTAAGTTGGCGATGTCCTATGGTCTGGGCAACGTCATTTATGCGGCAATGTCCCAGGCATTCTTTACCCTGTCGATTGGTATCGGCGCAATGGAAATCTTCGGAAGCTATCTTGGCCGGGATCACAGCCTGTTTACCGAAGGCAAAAACATTGTCCTGCTGGATACCTTTGTCGCACTGATGGCCGGTCTGATTACCCTGCCGGCATGTTTCAGCTTCGGCATTGAACCGACCAGCGGCTTCTCGCTGCTGTTTATCACGCTGCCCAACATCTTCAACCAGATGGCAGGCGGTCGAATCTGGGGAACACTGTTCTTCATCTTCATGTCCTTTGCAGCGCTGACTACGGTTATTGCGGTATTTGAGAACCTGCTTTCCTACTACATCGACGGCTTTGGATGGAGCAGAAAAAAAGCGGCTGTCCTCAATCTGGTACTGATTATCGTACTTTCTATTCCGGCGATTCTCGGGTTTACCGTTCTTTCCGGCATTCAGCCGCTTGGACCCGGTTCCGGTATCCTCGATCTGGAAGACTTCCTGGTCACCTCTAATCTTCTTCCGCTGGGCAGCCTGGTCTTTGTCCTCTTCTGCACCCGTAAAAACGGCTGGGGCTGGGACAATTTCCAGAAGGAAGCAAACGCCGGCGACGGTATCAAACTGCCTGCTGCACTGCGTTTTTACATGACCTGGATTCTGCCGCTCATTATCCTGGTGGTTTACTTCAAGGGATACTATGACTACTTCTCGCCCAAAGGAACGGCAATGTTGGTTGGATGGATGATTTTTGCTATCCTGCTGGTTCTGACTATTCTGCTGATCGCCTTCCGTCAGCCAGCTTCCGACAGCAAATCTTCTGCACCTGCTAAAAAATAACTGATCGCAGCCGATTAACCACCGGCGCAAAAACAGTTTCGCGTCCTGAAAGATGCGGAGCTGTTTTTTTATGCAAAAATGGAAAGTTTGCTTGACATTTACAAACAGATTGGTTATAATGAAAACGTAAAGCAAACTTTCCATTTAAACGGAGGCGGGATATGAAAAACAGACTGGAAGAGATACGCAAAAGCCGTAATATCCGACAGGATGAACTGGCACGTGCGCTGGAAGTTTCCCGACAGACAATTGGTTCATTGGAAAACGGACGCTATAATCCATCTATTATACTGGCATTTAAAATCGCCCGGTATTTTGACATGAAAATTGAAGATATA